>JAIOHO010000328.1 GCA_019912905.1 Anaerolineae bacterium | reverse complement strand
TGAGCCAGGATCAAACTCTCCGTAAAATTTCCTCGCATGTTTTCTCTCAGTTCATGCAACTGCTTTGGCTCCGCACTTTCCGTGCTTCACTCTTCTGTTGTTAAGCTGCTCCCCTACTCTCGTAGGGTGTTGTCTAGATTATCAAACCTGTTCCCATCGGTCAATCCCAATCTCCCACGTTTCTTAAACTAGCTTGGGATATTTGGGATAACTGGTTTACGACGGACAGTGAAACTTCCTGAACGCCGCTCCGTTCAGCGGGACATGGAGTATTAAACTGCTGAACCCTCATGGGAACGGGCGGAAGGATAACAGTCCGTTCAGCCCGTGTCAAGGCTCTTTCCGGCCAAAATTGGCTTAAGTCTCTCCTTTTGCCAGTTTATCCTCCGTCAGCACCGTTTTAGGCTGGGCGATCTCCGCTGATTCGGCAACCTGGGGTCGGTCTCCCAGAATATCACGCACGTAAATTTCCTCGATCAGGACGAGGAGAATCGCCGTCAGCGGAACCGCCAGCAGAATTCCCATAAATCCGAAGAACACAGCGGCGATGATCTGTCCCAGCAGCACCATAATCGGAGGGATGTTGATGCGCCCCGCGACCAGCAGTGGGCTGATGACCTGGCTCTGCACCAGGGAAATGGCATAGGTGACGATGATAATCCAACCGACATTTTGCGGCTGCTGGAGCACACCGACGGCTACAGCCAGAATCACCGCAATCAATGTCCCAAAGGTCGGCACAAAGGCGAGCAGTCCCGCGATTACCCCCAGTGCCAGCGCCTCGTCCAGCCCGAGCACGGTCAGGCCGATCCAGGTGGCGATGCCGACAAACACCATTGCCAGCAGGGTCGATTCCAGCCATCCGCGCATCGCCAGGTCCAGCCGATCCATAATTTCCCGCCCACGTTTGCGGTAGTGCATCGGCAGCAGCCTGATCAAGCCATCTTCGTGCCCCTTGGGATCTGTCAGGAGATACATACTCATGAAGATTACGATGAGGCCGTTCAGGAACACAGACGCCACCCCACCCACAACCGGGATGACTGTCACACCGAACTGGCCGAACGCATTAAAGATCTGGTTGGCAACCTGGGTAATCAGCTCCGCATTAAACTGAAAGCTGTTGATAAAGGTTGACGCGGCTTCCAGCAAGGGATCGCGTGGAATCGTCAGGCCGAGGATCGGGTAATCCCACCCCAGGAAATACTGCGGCGGGGTCGCAGAAAGCGCCTGCCAGCTCTCCTGCAAACGGAAGAAGCCGGCCTCGACCAACCTGGACAAGGTGCCAAACTGAGTCGCCAGGAGCGGTAAGACGGTCAGCGTCAGGACCAGAAAGAAAACCGGAATCGTGAGCAGAGAAATGACCGTCGCCAACCGGCGATCAACGCCCTTGCGAGTCAGAAAGCGCATCGGCGTCGTAATCAACACCACCAGCACGATCGAAGTGAGCAGCAGCAGCAGGATATTGCGTATTTCCCAGAAAGCCAGCAAGCAGATCACCACCACGACGGCTGTAATCACCCATCGAGCGGTCTGGAAAGGTGCCGAAGGCGTAAACTTTTGCGTCATACCTTACTCCGCGTTCGAACTGGGATCACCCAGGCGGTTAGTTTTGTTCGCTTCCCGATTTGTCTTTTTCGTTCTGCCCATCCATATGGCTGTTGAGCCATTCGTCGCCGCTCTTTTCACCTGCGTCAGCCGGTTTCTC
The DNA here is from genome assembly GCA_019912905.1 of Anaerolineae bacterium. Classification (GTDB taxonomy): domain Bacteria; phylum Chloroflexota; class Anaerolineae; order Aggregatilineales; family Phototrophicaceae. The sequence goes on along the minus strand of JAIOHO010000328.1, from coordinate 2,409 downwards.
GGTTTCGTGATGGCGGCCAAACAACCCCGACGGAATCAGGGAAGACCGCTCTTCCTTCTTCGGCGCGCCATCCTTCAAGACCGTATCATCGACATCCGCCGCAGCGGGCATCACACTCTCGGTTTTGGGCTGAGACGCGACCGACTCCGGCACCGGTTTCTTTTCCTCCAGCACAATCGGCTCCGCCAGGGCGGGCGTCTCTACAGGCTGCTCGCCCTGCAAATAAATATGGACACGGGGACGCCCCCGCATCCGCAGGCCAAGCTGTTTATTGATCACCTGGCGCAGCGCGCGGCTGATCTCGCCCTGCTTCTTCGGAACATGGACATCGGTACCCATGACCTGCACGTTGAGATCGACATCGGCGCGTCCATGCACCGCCTGAACGGTCGCACTGGCCGAGATGACATCAGGCACACTCTCCACCGCCGCCAGAATCAGCTTCCGGGCAGACTCGACACTGACATCGGTGAACGCGCCGGACGCACGGACTTCCAGGCCGCTGATCTGCTTTCTGGGACCGCGCAAGCCGAGAAACAGCGCGATCAGGATCAGGATATTCAGGACCACTACCACTGCCACACGCAGCAGCAAATTCGACTCTTCGATCCCAGCCAGCATACTCCGCAGCGTTGCCGGGGCAATCGTCACCACCGTTATCAACCCGATCAGCACTAAGGCTGCAAACACTGCTGCTACACGGTCCAGTAAACGCACCGCCTACTCCTTTATCCAGTAAAACGAATCACGACGAGGGTTAAATCATCCAACAACGGGAACTCGCCACAAAAGGCATTCACATCGCCTACAATGGCATCTCGAATAGCCGAGGCCGACTGTTCAGCCGCATAGCGCACCACCGCCTCAAGCCGCTCAGGGCCATACGCGTTTCCCGCCTCATTTTCCGCTTCGGTCAGGCCATCGGTGTAATACACCAGCACGTCTCCTCTTTGAAGCTCAACCTCGACCGCCTCAAGCGGATTGTTCTTAAACCAACCGATCGCCCGCCCGCCGCGCGCCAGAAATTCCATGTGGCCGCCTTCATGCCGGTACAGGATAGGTGGATTATGCCCGGCGTTTACCCCGGTACAGCGCCCATCAGGATAAAAAACGCTGTAATAGGCCGTCACAAACATGCCGCTGTCCGAATCTTCGACGATCAGATCATTGGCCTGACTCAATGTCTGAACAGGAGACAAGCCTGCATAAGCATAGCTGCGGATAAAACTGCGCGAAACCGCCATAAACAATGCGGCCCCGGCCCCTTTATCGGACACATCGGCAATGACGACGCCTAGCGAACCATCTGCCAGGTGAAAGACGTCATAAAAATCGCCCGCCATCTCGCGTGCCGCCTGCCAGGTCGCCGCCAGCTCGTAGCCGCCGTAAACCGGAAGCCGCGACGGAATCAGCGCCTGTTGAATCTCGCGGGCCATTTGCAGTTCACGTTCCAGCCGCCCTTTTTCGACCGCGACCGCGTACAGTCGGGCGTTTTCAATCGCGATCCCAGCCTGTCCAGCCACGGCCATCAGCAGATCGCGGTCCGCTTCGCTGAAAGTTCCCGTACGCATTGCGGTGTCCACATAAACCACCCCAACCAGGCGTTCTTTCACCAGCATCGGCGCGCACAGGATGGCGCGCAGCCCGCGCATAATGATGCTCTGGCCGGGCCGGTAGCGGTCATCGAACATGGCATTATTGGTCAGCAGCGCCTGCCTAGTTTCAACAACCTGGTTGACCACTGTGGTGCTATACGCATCTTCAGTATCGTCTGTTGCGCGGCTAACGCCATGCGCCACTCGGACGATAAGTTCGCCAGTTTCGTCGTCGGCAATCATCAGCACCCCGCGCTCCGCCTTCGTCAGCTGGACAACAGCATCCATCGCCTGTCGCAGCACCTCATCGAAATCCAGGCTGGAATTCATCGCACGGGTGATCTGATACAGAGTCAGTAAATGGTCGGGGCTGACATGCGCGAGCGAGATCGGATCAGGCATAAAAAACCTTCAGCAACGTGAGGTCAGATGCATCCATTATAGCATTGCCTATTTTAACCTGGGCCAGTGAACCTGTTATAATCCCTCGGAACCATTAACAGCATACAGCGGAAAAGGTTGTTTCGTATGTCCAGTGCCTATCAATATGCCCAACAGCATGGTGAACGTTTCCTCCAGCAGCTCATCGACCTGACCAAGATCCCCAGCGTCGGCACGGACCCGGCTCATGCGGCAGATACCCGCCGAGCCGCCGACTATCTGGCAGACGATATGCGTCGTATCGGCCTGAACAACGTCGAACTGCTGCCGACCAGCAGCAATCCGGTGGTTTATGGGGAATGGCTCGGCGCAGGCAGCAGCGCGCCCACCGTCCTCATTTATGCCCATTACGATGTCCAGCCCGCTACCAAAT
>JAIOHO010000327.1 GCA_019912905.1 Anaerolineae bacterium | reverse complement strand
GAGCGGATCATCGACGCCTATGCGCGCGCCTTCGTGGTCTACTGGGGCGAAGCCGAGCGCGACCCGCAGCGCATCGTCGAAACCACGCTCAACACTCGCACGTTTGAGGCGGCCAGCCAGTGGTATGGCGACGTCCGGCTGGTGCGCTACGTCATGCCGGTGGAGCCGCAGATCGAGCAGACCAGCGGCGCGCAGTTCGGCGACTCGATCCGTCTGGAACGCTACGCACTCAGCAGCGACGCGATTCTTCCCGGTGACGCCCTCCAGGTGCGCCTGGATTGGGTGACTGAGGCCCCGCTGGAACAGCGCTACAAGGTCTTCGTGCAGCTTCTGGATGAGGCCGGACAGTTGGTCGTCCAGCACGACAGTGAGCCGGGCGGCGGACAGGCCCTGACCTCGACCTGGCAGCCCGGCGTGACGGTCTCCGACCAGCATGCCCTGATTATCCCCGACGATTTATCCCCGGCTCATTACACGCTCATCCTCGGCCTGTATGCTGTCGATAATGCGCAGCAGCGGCTGCGCGCGGGGGATTCGGACTATCTGACACTGAGCGAAATTACCGTTCGATAGGGGAGAAACGACCATGCGTGTGATTATTACCGGCGGCACCGGCATGATTGGGAGCCGTCTTGCCAATGACCTGGCCGCAGAAGGCCATGAAGTGATCGTCCTCAGCCGCAGCCCGGCGCTGGCGACGGGGTTATCCCCGCGAGTGCGGGTCGAAGGCTGGGATGCCAAAACGTCAAGAGGCTGGGGACCGCTGGCCGACGGCGCGGATGCCATCGTCAATCTGGCTGGGGCCAGCATCGCCGGGGATGGCTTTCTGCCGTCGCGCTGGACCGAGGAACGCAAGCGTTTGATCGTGGACAGCCGGGTGAATGCGGGCAAAGCCATCGTCGCCGCCATCGAAGAAGCCGAGCGCAAACCGGCGGTCGTCATCCAGTCTTCGGCCATCGGCTATTATGGCAATCACCCCAACCGTGTCGAAATTACCGAGGACTCGCCGCCAGGGGATGACTGGCTGGCGCAGGGGGTCTGCATCCCCTGGGAAACCTCGACCGAAGCGGTCGAAGGGCTGGGGGTGCGCCGGGTGATCGTTCGTTCCGGGCTGGTGCTGGATTTCGAGGAGGGTGTGCTTCCCCGGCTGGCGCTGCCCTACCAGATGTTCGTCGGTGGGCCGATGGGCAGCGGCAAACAGCCTTATTCCTGGATTCACCGGGCAGACGAAATCGGCGCGCTGCGCTTCCTGCTCAGGCACCCGCAGGCCAGCGGTGCGTTCAACCTGACCGCGCCCAACCCGGTCACCAATGCGGAGTTCGGGCGAGCGCTCGGACATGTCCTCAACCGCCCGTCGCTGATCCCGGTGCCGGGCTTCGCCATGAACGCCGTGTTTGGCGAGGTAGCCGCCACTGCGCTCGAAGGCCAGCGCGTTCTGCCCAGGCATCTGCTGGAACTGGGCTACGAATTCCAGTTCACCGACGTCGAGGCGGCTCTGCGCGACCTGCATCAACAAGCGGAGCCGACGCAAGTGTAACACAAAGGCGGTTGGTTTCTTGCCTGGGCCAACCGCCCGACTCCTGCGGCGGCCTTCGCTTTTCATCTCGATTACGACGAGGGGGCAATGGGCACATGGACCGTAAACGTGGTCCCCACCCCCTCCTGACTCTCGCAGGCTATGCTGCCCCCATGGATATCCACGCTCTCTTTTACGATGGTCATCCCTAAGCCCGTGCCTCGGATGTCGCCTGTATTATGGGCGCGATAGAAGGGATCATAAAGTTGGGGCAGACTATCCGCTGGAATGCCGATTCCCTGATCGCGTACACGAAACACCACATGACCATTTTGTCGAAAGAGTTGGAGACTGACCTCGCTGCTGTCAGGTGAATATTTGACCGCATTGGACAGCAGATTGACCAGGATATGCTGGAGGAGTTTCGCGTCCAGTACCGCGCCGGATAAGTCACCTTCATGGGTAAAGACAAAGTGGTGCTGCCCTTTATCGACTCCTTGAAAACGTTCCAGGGTCCCCTGACAGAAGGCGGTCACATCCAGCGGCGCGGGGTTGAATTCGAGCCTGCCTGCCCGCGCTTTGTTGACGGTCAAAACATCCTCCAGCAGACCGACCATGTATTCGGACTGAGACAGGACCTCACGCACATGCTCTATCTGCCGCTCAGGAGGCATTTTATGGTGGTATCGGTCAAGCAGTTCGGCGGAGGACATAATCACGGACAGGGGGGTGCGAAATTCGTGTGACACGACCGAAATGAAGCGTTCTTTGAG
>JAIOHO010000326.1 GCA_019912905.1 Anaerolineae bacterium | reverse complement strand
CCCACTGGATGCATGTACCGTTTGATGAAGCCGAGATGGTCAAAATTCAGTACGGCCATGCTCAGCACCGCGCGGTGAGTATGACCGAGACGTTCGTCGTCCAGCCGTTTGGCGAAGGCATGCCCACCGAAGTCCAGCGCCAGGAACTGGCCGAAGTCATCGAGTATCGCGCCATCGAGTTATTTGAATTTGTCCAGCGTGAAATCAAGCGTTCGGGTTATCATGGCCTGCTGCGTGCCGGTGCGGTGATTACCGGGGGGAGTTCGCAGCTTCCGGGCATTCGTGAAATTGCCCAGGCGACGCTGGGCCTGCCGGTGCGCATGGCAAAGCCGGAGCGGATGACCGGGATGGCCGATGCGCTGCGCAGCCCGGCCTACAGCACCAGCGTGGGGCTGCTGGGTCTGGGTCTGGAAATGGATGTGGCCGAAAGCGGCAGCCTTCCAAACGGGCAGTCGCCATCCGGCATCAAATTGGGGAACCTGTTGGGCGGCTTTTTCCGCCGACTGCTGCCCGAGTAATTTGCGCAGAATTTTGAACTGAGTACAATGATTGCTAATTCGACACTCACCGGGCGGGGAGAGTGAAGCCGTGTTTTGGAGGATACCTTATGGATACAGAACTGCATGAATTTGCGGGTGAAAATTTCGCCCAGATTAAAGTCATCGGCGTGGGCGGCGGCGGCGGGAACGCGGTCAACCGCATGATTAATGAAGGTCTTGGCGGGGTCGAGTTTATTTCCGTCAATACCGATAACCAGGCGCTGATGCTGTCGAAAGCCAAGACACGGGTTCGAATCGGGGACAAACTGACGCGCGGCCTGGGCGCGGGTGGCAACCCGGAAATTGGGCGCAAGGCTGCCGAGGAAAGCCAGGACGAACTGTATGAAGTCCTGCGCGGGGCCGATATGGTCTTCATCGCCTGCGGCATGGGCGGCGGCACCGGCACTGGCGCTTCCCCCGTGATCGCACAGATTTCGAAAGAACTGGGTGCACTGACGATTGGCGTCGTCACCCGCCCATTCAGCTTCGAAGGCTCGCGGCGCATCCAGGTGGCCGAAGCTGGAATCGAGGCGCTTAAGAGCCAGGTCGATACGCTCATCGTCATCCCCAACGACCGCCTGACCCAGATCGCGGATAAACGCGCGACCTTGCAGCAGGCATTCTCGCTGGCTGACGACGTGCTGCGTCAGGGTATTCAGGGCATCTCCGAACTGATCACCGTGCCTGCGCTCATCAACCTGGACTTTGCCGACGTGCGCACCATCATGTCCGAAGGCGGCGCAGCGCTCATGGCGGTGGGTCGGGGCGGCGGCGACGATCGCGCTCGTCAGGCTGCCGAATCCGCCATCAGCAGCAGCCTGCTGGATGTGACCATCGACGGCGCGCGCGGCATCCTGTTCAACATTACCGGCGGCACGGATATGACGCTGTTCGAGATCAACGAAGCGGCGGCCATCATCAAGGAAAGCGCGCATCCTGAGGTCAACCTCATCTTTGGCGCGCAGATCGACGAGAGCATGGGCGACGAGATCCGCATCACGGTGATCGCCACCGGCTTCGAGCAAAGCCGCGTTGCCAAGACGATTATGGCGCGCCAGCCGCAGCCGGTCCAGCAGCCGCGCCAGGTGCAGCAGTCGCGCACCTTCGCACCGCAGCAGCCCGTCAACCAGCCGCAGGAGCAGCCGCGGCCCCAACAGCAGCAGCCACCGCAGCAACAGCCGCCCCAGCAGCCGTATGCCCCACCTCCGCAGCAGCAGCCGCCCCAGCAGCAGCCGGTGGTCTACGACGAAAACGACATCGAGATTCCGACTTTCCTGCGCAAGCGTCGCTAATCTCCCGCCAGAACCGGTATTCTCCGTAGGGGCGTTTCGCACGCCCCTATTTTAGTTTCGAGAGTTTCCACTTGCATGCCCATCAGCCTTCACCCTGCGAGACACAAGCAAGCCGAACATCATAAAGTCATCGACCAGGGAAACCAGGAGGATCGCTCGATGAGTGCGACAAATTATGCGTTTAAGGTTGGTCAGATCGCCTGTACGGTGCTCCTCGACGGCGTCTCGTTGGTCGGTCGGGCTGGCATTCTGAAGCGCTTCCCGGACGCCGCCGAAGCGGATTACAGCCGGGCTTATGCTGACCTGGGATTATCGCTGGATGAGGCGGTCAGCTCCTTCAACATTCTGGTCGCCAGAATCGGCGCAGAAACCGTGCTGGTGGACAGTGGGGAGGGGGGCAGGCCACACGGCGGACATTTACTGAAGAGTATGAGGCAGGCAGGTCTTGACCCGGAAATCATCACGCGGGTAGTCCTCACGCACTCGCATGGGGATCATGTGCTGGGCCTGCTCTCCGACGAGCATGACCCGGTGTTCCCGAATGCTACCTACGTGATTTCAAGAGACGAAATGACTTTCTGGCTGAGTCGCATCGACGGCAGCGCGGCGGATCAGCGCCCGATTGTTGCCATGCTGGAACGGCAGGGGCTGCGTCTGATCGAGATGGATGAGCCGATCCTGCCGGGGATGACGGCGGTTCCGCTCCCTGGGCATACCCCCGGTCAGATTGGTTTGTGGATCGAATCGGACGGTGAAAAGCTGCTTCATCTGGCGGACATGCTGCACAACCCGATGCAGTTTGCGCATCCTGAGTGGTCGCCCACCTACGATGTGGATACCCGCGTGTCGGTTCCCACCCGGCGGGCGGCGCTCGAACGTGCGGCGGATGCACACCTGCTGGCGCTGTTTTATCATCTGCCTTTTCCGGGACTAGGTCGAGTTCGACGCGCGGAACCGGGGTTTACCTGGGCACCGCTGGCACTATCCGCCTGAATCCTGCATGACGGACTAGGGGCTGCGCTGGATCTGGCCGTATCGACGGAACGGCAAAATTCGAATACACTAAAGATGGGCACCCAGTCCTAATTGAATACCCTTTGCTGCCGGTGGCCGCCGCTTCACCCAACGGTGGTCGCTGGATGGTCTGAACGGACATCCAGGAGGGTAAATCCGATGGATTCCAACAATCTCAGTCACCAGATCATCCTGCACTATGGGATTGCTCTGGGCGCAGTGCTCGTCGTCATGCTTGTTCCAATCGCCGATCTTCAGCTTTCCACCTGGATTGCGATCATCGGCTGGGCCGCCTTCTGCTGGGCCGGTTACCTGAGCGTCCAGCACGCGGGCCGCTAAACCGGTGTCAAACATCCTGGCGGGATAGCCTTTAGGAACGAGTCTCCGGCGGATTCCATACACGGCGCACCAGTGCGCGTCCGGCGCGTTCCAGTATCCCACTGCCATAAAGGACGATTGCGATCAGGCTGAGCAGGCTGATCAGAATGCCGGTCGTGAAACCGGGCGGCTCGTAACGCAGCACGTAGGTGTGCATCCCCGGCTGCATGGCGATGCCGATAAAGCCGGTCGTGGCTCCGCCGGGAATTTGTGCGCCGACCGTAGCCGTTTCGATCGGAGTCTGGTCGATCCACGCCTGCCAGCCCGGAAAATGCGTCTCCTGAACGATCAGGTACTGTGGCTGGCCGTCATCCGGCGCACTGGCGTGGACGGTGATGGTATCCATCTGGTGGCTGAGCGTTTCGACGGCGCGGGCGTTGTCCTGGTGGAGCGTATCGGCGCGGGTGAATAAGGTGTCTGCATCCACGGTAAAGGCATAGGGCAGGGCCAGCGGCACCCGATAGAGGATGGAGCCGGGGTTTTGTTCGATGTCGCAGGGATCGCTGCCTGCCTGGGCGACCCGGCTGACGCACGATTCGCGCACACCCTGAACCGCCTCGGCAAATTCCCGCGCCAAATCATAGGTGCCGCCGCGCTGAAATTCAGTGGAGACGATCGCCCAACCGGGTAGATTGACCAGTTTGGGCGCGCCTTCGGGGATCAGATCTTCGGGCAGCGGCAGCGGCGTCCAGCCTTCGTTCAGCCCCCAGCGGCGGATGCGGCTGGCATAACTGTCGTAGGCCGAGGGACCGAACGGCTCCTGAATGCTGGGGAACGGGTTGGAATCGGTGCTGAGGGCTTCGCTGTACAGCGGGCCAAAATTGTTGCCCGGCAGCCCCATCACCACTGCATGGCTGTTGGTGTGCAGCAGGTCGGTGAACGCGAGAAGGGCCAATCCAATCAAGCCAATCTGAATCATCCTCGTGCCGAGGGCCGCTATTTGTGCCCTCGCGGTCGATCCTCGGCGGCGCAGAACCCGCAGCAGCGGCGGCAGCCCGGCTTCAAGCACCAGCGCGATCAGCAGCAGGCCGACCAGCGCATCGACTGCCTGGGCATAATTCAGGAAGCGCCGGTCATTGAGGGTGTTGTACAGGTTGAGATTGCCCAGCGCCAGCGTCAGCCGCGTGCGGTGATTGGCGGCACTGAACATCAGGAACCAGCCCCACAGCACCACCACGACCATCAGCGGTCGCAGCACCCGGATCGTACTGCCACTTGACCGCTGGCGCGCCCATCGCCACAGACGATCGAAGGCGATTCCGGCCAGCACGATCCACCACAGCGCGGCGACGGCGTTGGCCCGCCCCAGGTAGCGGAACTGCGCCAGCAGCGCGCTCTGCCGGTAGAGTGCATTGATCAGCGGGGTCTGGCCTGCGCCCCAGATCATCATGAGCACGGCCAGGAGCAGGGCGAGCGCAGCGGCTTTGCGTCGGCGTTTCAGCCCGACGAAGGCCAGCCCAATCCACATCAAAAACGGAGTCGGGCCGATGTAAGCGTAATCGACGGCGGCCAGCAGCGTGCCCGGTGGAATCTGGAACTGGGACCAGGCATCCCAGGGAGTCACCAGATTGGCGACGCTGACGCCCAGGTCGTACTGCTCCGCCAGTTGGTGGCTGTCGGCATCGAAACTGACACGTTCGTGACTGACGTAGTCCCGCACCGCCCAGACTGGCAGCAGTTGGATCATCGTCAGGCCGAGGGCCAGCGCCGCGCCCAGCGCCACCCGCCGCAGCCGGTCGAAGCGCACGCGCCAGCGCCCTGTGTCACGGCTGAACAGGTGCGCCACTGTGATCACGGCGGCACACAGCAGCGTGTGCAGGGTGTAATAGATATTGCCGGAAAAGAACAGCAGCGCGAAGGCGGCGGCCATCCATATCGGTGCGGACCGCCGGGTGGTGTGCAGAGTCCACCACAAACCGGCAAAGACCAGCGGCAGCCACACCAGGCTGAGTCCAAGCTGGAAATGACCGCTGGAAAACTTGGCGATGATCCCGCCGCTGAGCATGTACAGCGCGCCGGTCGTCACCCGAGCGACCCCGCTCAGGCCGAGTGCGCGGGCGAACAGCCACATGTGGTAACCGGCCATCAGCAGCCCGAGGATGAGCGCCACCTTGCCCCCCTGGACTGCGCCCAGCAGCAGCACCGGCAGGCTCATGAAGGGATTAAACAGATAGAAAAAAGCGTCGTTGATCAGCGGCGTGCCCGTACCCAGGTACGGATTCCAGGTGGGCAGATGGCCGATGCCGGGCGCGCGCTCGGTCAGGCCCAGGCCCATCTGCACCGGGATCAGGATTCCCGATAGGCGCTCATGCTCGATCGCCTGGATGCGTATAGCCGGATCGAGATAGCGCAGCTCCAGACCCTCGCGTCCGGCCAGAAACAGGGCGCTGTACAGCAGCCCCAGCAGGGCGATCGCGCTCCATTCGGCCAGGATGCGCAGCCCCTCACGTCGGTAGATTGTCTTCACGATTCATCCTCGTGCGCCGCAATATGAATAGGGTAGCCGCGAACCGCCGCAAAGCACAAGGAACGTTCCAGGCCCCTTCAGAAGCAATGTGGGATCTTTGGGTTTATGTGGGAAAGTCGTAATATCCACCGACCGTTTTCTAACCAAACTGCTTCCCAATTTTAGTAGACAAACCCCCGCCACCATGCTAAAGTGTAGCTACTGAATTCAACACATCAAAGTTCCAATGTGATGCCAAAGTAATGATTTTATGTACCCCCATCGCGGGTTTTTATGGGGGTTTGTTTTTCTTTCGACTTCAGAAAAAGAACGTTTGTTTTACAGGGATTACATGGAGTGCCCATATTGTGGAGCCGATGGCTCCAAAGTCATTCATACCACACGGGATGTGGGTGGGAGTATTCGCCGCCGCCGGGAATGTAAGTCGTGCGGGGTGCGATTTAACACCTTCGAACGCGCAGAACTCACCACACCGATGCTCATCAAGCATGATGGCAACCGCGAGGAATTCAACCGCGAGAAGTTGATTCACGCCATCCGCATGGCGTGCGCCAAGCGCCCGGTTTCGGCTTCGGCCATCACCTGCCTGGCGGAGGGGATCGAACACGCCCTCCAGCAGTTGGGCTGTGACGAAGTGCCCAGTCAGACGGTAGGCGACATGGTCGTCCGCGGCCTGCGGGAACTCGACCAGGTGGCGTATGTCCGCTATGCCCTCATCTACCTGCAACTCAATAACCTGGATGGCGTGCTCAACGAGATCGACCGCCTGATGGCGTTTGCCGAGAACTGAGCGTCTGCCTCGATTGGCGTGCTGCGGTTGCGACCTGTATGTTTATGAGTTTGATCTTGTCTATTCAAGGAGGATAAGTGGACTATGGTCCAGACCAGATCGGAAAAAAACGCCCTGCACGAACTTGGATATAAGATTTTTCTGGATCGTTATGCCCAGAAAGATATGAAACGCGAAACGCTGGCGGTTGGCGATACGGTCATCGTCGTGGTCGATTCGAAGACCGGACAGCGTGAAATCGGCACGGTGGCCGCCCTGGATCTGCCGCATGTGACCATCAAACTCCTCGATGATTCGGTCGTCGAGCGCGACATGGAAAATGTCGATAAACCCCTGGAAACGGACCCGGCCCAGATGATGGATCGGGTGGCTGCCGGGATCGCCGCGGTGGAGGCCACGCCTCAGCTTCGCCAGGAATGGGCAGAGCATTTCCGCTGGGCGCTGGAAGACTGGAAATTTGTGCCTGCCGGACGCATCCTGACGGCGGCAGGTACGGAACAGGAACTGACTTACTATAACTGCTATGTGGTGCCCAGCCCACGTGACTCACGTGGGGGAATCATCGAGACACTGCGGCAGATGACCGAGATT
>JAIOHO010000325.1 GCA_019912905.1 Anaerolineae bacterium | reverse complement strand
GGGCCGAGGCCGACCAGGGCGTTTACAACTCGAAAATCGGCGGTATTGGTCAGCGCCGTTTCGGGCTGGTCCACCTGGGCAAATGCTGCTCCGGCGGCCAGCACCATTACGATCAGCAGGAAAAAAACCTTGCGCATACGTCCCTCGTCTGTTTAGGGTTGTGGTGTGGCGGTCGGCGTCGTGGCCGGGTCGGCGACGATAAACGCGGCCAGCGCTTCCTGCTGTGCCCCATTCACCTGACAATCCACGCAAATTCGTACTGTATGTGGCCCCGGCACGATGCCCGCAGGCAGATCGATCGTCTGCGCGATCATACCTTCTTCACTCGTCCGGTCTGAAACGATCGTGGGGCCTTGATCCAGATTGATGGTGTAGCGCACATTCGGCTTGAAATGTTCACCGAACACCACGACAGCACGCATGGCCGCATTCGGCGGCGCAGGATCGACACGCACTGCGGGCGGCTGCACCTGGGGGGTGTTCGAAGGCCGCGGCGTATTGGTTGGCACTGGCGAAATAGTCGCTGTGGGTGTGCGCGGACCGGCGACTGTCAGCGTCGACTGCGGGGCAACCGCCGTCAGCGTGGCATCGACAATCTGCTCGACCACCTGAGGATCGCCGCGCCGCGTGCCTATCAGCGAAACCTGCGGATCGGGTGACAGCACCAGCAGACGTGCCGCCCCCACCTGCGATCCGGGCACGATTACCACATCATAGGCACCGCCTGGCAGCATCGTCAGCCGCTCCAACGAGGCCTGAACTGCGCCGGTGCTCGAAAGGACTACCCGCACATCAAAAACCCGAGCAGCGCGCGTAATATAAGGCGAGGCCTGACCAATGCCGACGGAACGCGCCACCCGCGACCAGGTTAAGTCTGCCTCGGCAGCCAGCGGGATACCGATCGGATTGGTAATCTGCCCAGGGTCCGTCGCCCTGATTTCCAGATCCAGCGTCTGGTTAGCGCCTGTCAGTCCATGGATCAGGCGGATATTCGCCAGCGCCGACGAAGGCGGCGGCTCACGGTTGATGACCGTCATATCCACGAAATTCGGGTCTTCTTGTTCGCGGTTGATCTGTTCTTCCGGTAGATCGGAAATGAAGATAATCCGTTCTGCATTTGCGCTTCCACCCAACGCTTCTGGGAAATTCCCTTTCAGAACGCGCATGCCATCTGCGCCGAACACCAGCATTTCACCCCCCTGGCGGGATACCGGCAGCGGAAGCGTAGCTTCACCCACTTTCAGATTCGACACCAGGGAAATGCCCTGAACCGTGATGCTCAGTGGCCCTGCATTGGGCGAGGCATTGACAAAACGGACTGGCACATCACCGGGCGTCAGGCGCGTCGTTCCAGGAAACACCAGCATATCCGTATCAAAATCAGATCGTCCGAAATTAGTCCCTCGGACCATGACGATCAGGTAATTTAAGTTCGTATCCAGGTAGATTGGGTCGGCTGCCGCGACCACCTGGCTGGGCACATTGGTATCGACGAGCTGGAGGGACCATAAGCCGCTCGGCACATCGAAGGGTCCGGCGGATTCGCCAACACCCAGGTCGTGGACGACGGTAACCTGTTGCAGCGATTCGACCACATCCACCCGAAACAGATTTGAATTGGCGTGGACAATCGCCACGCGGGAAGTTCCCGACGCAAGCGGCGATGTATCTTCCGGGATAATCAGTGCCTTCGGATTAACATCGAAACCGACCAGGGCTACGGTAATGCTGCTGCCCTGTGGAACTTCCACAAGCTGATCGACTACCGGGGGTTTCGGGATAAGGATTTCTCTATTGGTTAGTGGATCGGTTTCCCGCCCGGCTGGAGGAATCAGCACTACCCGCACGACTTTCGACCCATCCACGCTTAAGTAGGGAGACGCCCCGCCCACATCCAGGCCAAGTGCGACCATCGTCTCATCGATAAAAACATCGACCGGGCTGGATGAATTGGAGCGCCAGGCATTGATCACCCGAATCTGCCCGCTGACTGGCTCGACAGTTGAGTTGGGTGTGTTGGAAGGGTAAGGCGTGACGCTGGGTGTCCAGGTTGCAGTGGGTGTGGCCGTATTAGTGGGTGCCACATAGGGCGGGTCTGTGGCCGTAGGAACATCGGTCGGTGTGGGGCTGGGAGTCCGCGTGATGCCAGCCACAGCCAGCGCCGTCTCGGTGGCCGCCACATCAGACGACGCCGTACCCGTCAGAGCCGCCGCCACTGCGTCGCCCAGGTCTTCCGAATTGACAACGGTAACCACCACATCGACCTGGGGCATTGCGGTCGGCACCGAATTGGGCAGGCAAGCGGTCATTAGCAGGACCACAAGCAGACAAAGTACCACACTGGTTTGTACTTTCAAGTTCAGCTTCCTAGAACGTAAATCCAATAAAAACCAGATCACCGGCATGGACGCCGCGCGCCGCAAGCGCCGGGTTATCACCCTTCAGCAGCGCGAGGGTCACACTCTTTCGCTGCGCAATCGTTTCCAGCGTATCCCCGAGTTGAGCCGTGTAGACGCTGATGGTCCGCAAAGGATCTAACTGCTGTATCCCCACGGGCACCACAATTGTTTCACCATTGCCTTCAATGGTTTCGGGAGGCAAACTATTGACGATCTGAATAATCTCCAGCGTCGTGCCATAGCGCTCGGCCACGTCCGCCAGCTTTTCAGCCTGACCTAATTGAACCAGGCGGAACACATTGAGAGGAGCCTCAGCCGTGCGAGTTACATTGTACACTGCTTCCTGAACAGCAGTTGCGACCGCGGCGGTCACCTTGATGTTGTAACGGGCCAGGTCTTCTTCGTAGTTTCGTACACTGATCACATAAATCAAGGCACCGAGAATACCCACGACAACGATGAAGGTCAGAACAATGCGTAACCGATACCAGAATAAATACATTGGCCCTCACATAGCATTTGCTGCCCATTCATTCTGACTACAAACCGAAAGGCTGTCAATTCCGCGATTGGTTTCAAACTCATAAAAAGGTGAATGCAAGGTATTTCCAGCAAGATTCGGAAGGTCCACAGTATGATAGCAAGAAAGTCAGGAGGCTCAATTTGCTACTGATTGCACGAGCGCCGGTTCGAATCAGCTTTGGCGGCGGCGGGACAGATCTTCCTGCCTATTATTCCCAATTTGGGGGCGCAGTCCTCAATACCGCCATCAATCGTTATGTGTACGCCATTATTTCAGACAACGCAAATGCGGCGCTGCAAATCATCTCGTCGGATTTCAGGGTGTTCGAACGACACACCGATGCGACGGAAATGACGACTGATGGTGAATTGGGCCTGGCGAAAGCGGTGCTGCGGGAGTTCGGCCAGTATGAGGGTATGGATCTGTTTCTATCCTCACAGGTTCCGCCGGGGACAGGTCTGGGATCGTCCGGTGCAGTGGCCGTGTGTATGGTCGCAGCACTGGCTGCCTGGCAGGGTCGGACAATGAACTGCTTTGAAATCGCGGAAATGGCCTGTGACATCGGCATCAACAAGTTGAAGCTGCCGAGCGGCAAGCAGGATGAATATGGGTCCGCGATGGGCGGCCTCAATCAGATCGTGTTTAACCCCGACAGCACCATCGTCAAACCCCTCGATCTGCCCACCGATGTCATCACCACATTCGAGCGGCGCATCATGCTGTTTTTTACGGGCAAGTCACGCAATTCAGGAGATATCCTCAAGAGGCAGTCGAACGCCAGCTATGACAAAGACCCGGCTACCCTGGAGCGTATGCACCGGATCAAGGCCCTGGGGCTGGATATGGCCGATGCCCTGCGGCGGCACGACCTGGACGCCTTTGGCAGCCTGCTGCACCAATCATGGCAGCAGAAACGCGGCGTCGTAGACAGTATCAGCAACGATTTGATCGACCAGGCGTATGCAGCGGCGCGCGCGCAAGGTGCATTGGGCGGCAAGATCGCCGGGGCGGGCGGCGGCGGCTTTATGATGCTGTACTGCCATGAAGATCGGCAGCAGGCAGTCACCGAAGCCTTGCAAACCTTGAATCTGAGCCGTATGGATTTTCGGTTCGACTTTAAGGGACCTCAGATCTTGTTACATCAGGCGTGAAAAATTCATGAAATTTTCGTGAAATCCATACAGAAAACGGCATGTTAGGCGAATGTTTGGACGGCGCAAGGCACAGCGGCTATCGTAAATGGCAACTGATTATGCCCGCCCTTATCCAGTCATCATCAGGAGCCGTTAGCATTTATGGACGTTCGCCAATACTTCGCTGCCGTAGAAGCCGCACTTCAAAAAATCCCCTTTGAAGCTGTGGACACCGTCGTGGATGCGCTCATGCAGGCCAACCTTGCCGGGCAAACAGTCTATATTTTTGGCAACGGCGGCAGCGCCGCAACCGCGAGCCACTTTGCCTGCGACCTCGCCAAACGGACCATTGTCGAAGGCCAGCCGCGTTTTCGCGTCATCTCCCTGACAGACAATAACGCGCTGCTGACTGCCCTGAGCAATGATATTGGTTACGATCAGGTATTTGCCGAGCAGCTGCGCCCGTTGGTGCGGCCTGGCGACATTGTGATTGGCATCAGCGCCAGCGGCAACAGCCCCAACGTATTGAATGCCGTTGGCGTTGCGAATGCAGCCGGGGCCACCACCATTGGCTTCTGTGGCTTCGATGGGGGCCGTCTGAAGGACCGAGTCGATCTGGCGCTGCACATCGATCACCAGGACATGGCAATGGTGGAAGATATTCATTTGATGCTGGAACATGCCATTTGTGAAAAACTGCGGGCGTTGCAGTTGGACGCCGACCACTCTCTGACAATCGCCGAACGAGGTTAATAGTATGGCTATGGCCGCAACCGGCGCGATTTTTCTGGATCGCGATGGCGTGATTAACGAGAATCGTCCTGATCATGTCAAAACCTGGGAGGAGTTTGAATGGCTGCCCGGGGTGCTGACCAGCATCCAGCGGCTGTCCCAAACTGGCCTGCCCATTTTTATCATCACCAATCAGGCCATTATCAGCCGGGGTCTGGCAGCCGAAACGACGGTGCAGGACATCCATGCGCGCATGATCACCACCATTGAACAGGCGGGCGGTCACATCGACAGGGCTTACTACTGCCCGCACGATCTGCACGAACGCTGCGAGTGCCGCAAACCGAAGCCGGGCATGCTCAAGCAGGCGGCTCAGGAATTCGGCATCGACCTGACGCGCAGCTTCCTGGTCGGCGATTCCTGGTCCGACATCGAAGCGGGGCTGGCGGTCGGCACCAGCAGTATCCTGGTGATGACCGGACGTGGACGCAATCAGGGGAACCTCGCCAAGCTGCTGACTCAATCTGCGGTGCGCATGGGCGCAGCCTGTGACCTGGCCGACGCCACCACGATGATCCTCAGCGCGCTGGATGGCGAACCTATGATGATGACCACCCCGCGCCTGCGCCGCGCCTTTCACATGGCACTTTCACCGAACGAACTCACCGTGCTGTGAACGCGGCAGCGGAATTTGAGGGACCTTCCCCCCGATGCTGAAAGAACTGCGCTACTACCTCAAAAGCCAATCGACCAGCCTGCCGCGCTACATCCTCGAACAGTTCGTGATGCTGCTGTTCGGCAGCGTGCCCAGCCTGATCGGGGTGGGCTTGCGCGGCATCGCTTACAAGGCGATCCTGAAGGCCGACGGCGTACCCGTCATCGAGCATCACACCCGGCTGCTGTGCCCGGCCAACATCCGCCTGGGCAAACAGGTCTACCTCGACAGTCAGGTGTATCTGCATGCGCTGCCCGGCGGCATCAGCATCGGCGACGGCACCAGCCTGATGCATGGCACCATCTTCCACGTCTTCAACTACCGCAATCTGCCGCAGGCGGGAATCGCCGTCGGCAAAAACTGCTTTTTCGGTGAATACACCTGCATACGCGGGCAGGGCGGCGTTCACATTGGCGATGGCGTGTATACCGGCACGCAGGTGCAGATTGCTGCCGTCAATCATGTCTACAGCGACCCGGACCGCTTCATTAAAGATCAGGGCATCACCGCGGAGGGCATCGTCATCGAGGATGATGTCTGGCTCGGCTCGAACGTGGTGGTCGTAGACGGAGTCACCATCGGCAAAGGCAGCATCGTCGGTGCGGGTGCGGTCGTCACCAAAAACCTGCCCCCCTACAGCGTGGCCGTCGGTGTCCCGGCTAAAGTCGTCAAGAGCCGCCGCGATGCCGATGCGGTCCGCCAGCAGGTCGCCGCCCAGGTCCATTACGGCCAGCTCGAAAACATGCGGTCGTAGCCTCACTGCCGCAGGATGGTTTCCCCTTTTCCCTATCCAATCGGTCTGTTTGAGAGTCCGTGCCCGGACCAGTGCGCTATAATGAAACCCGGAATAGACCACAGCTGACAAGAGGGAAATCCAATTATGAAATCCGACCTGGATCGTTTGATGGCGCAGCGCGACCTGCAAGCGCTGGTGGCGGTGGGCGATGAAACCTACAGCGCCCCGCGTGATTACCTGACCAATGGCGCACACGTGACCGGTGGGCTGGTGATCAAAAAACGGGGCGAGGCAGCGGTGATGGTCGTCAACCCGATGGAGGTCGAAGAAGCGGCGGCCAGCGGCCTGACGGTCTACTCGTATCACGATTTCGGTTGGGCGGATCTGGTGAAGGCCGCCGGGGGCGACCGCAGCAAAGCCAACGTGCAGATGTGGGGCCGCGCCCTGCATGCCGAGGAGGTCCCATCCGGCAAGATCGGCATTTACGGCACCAGCGACGTCAACGTCTACATCGACATGGTTGCTGAATTGAATCAACTGGATGGCTACAGCTTCGTCGGCGAGCGCGGCCTGACAGTCTTCGACGAAGCCTATATCACCAAAGACGCCGACGAACGCGCCCGGCTGGAAGCAGCGGCAGCGGGCACCAGCGCCACGCTGCGCGCCACCTGGGATTACATCGCCAGCCAGCGCGCCGAGGGCGATACCGTCGTCAAAGCGGATGGCAGCCCGCTGACCATCGGCGACGTCAAGCGCTTCGTCCGCCGCACCCTGCTCGACCACGACCTGGAAGACACCGATATGATCTTCGCCCAGGGCCGGGATGCCGGTTTCCCGCACAGCCGGGGCCAGCACGCGCAGCCGCTGCGTCTGGGCCAGTCGATCATTTTCGACCTGTTCCCGCGCGAGGTCGGCGGCGGCTATTATCATGATGTGACCCGAACGTGGTGCATCGGTTACGCGCCTGCTGAGGTCCAGAAGACTTACGAAACCGTCATGCACGCCTTCGAGATCGCTATGGAGAGCTACGAGGAGCCGGGGCAGCCGACCTATACCATGCAGGAAGCGGTGCTCGATTATTATGAAAGTCTGGGGCACCCGACCCAGCGCAGCCAGCCTAGCACGATGAACGGCTACGTCCATACGTTAGGACATGGCGTCGGCCTGAACATCCACGAACGGCCTTCCCTCAGTCACGTGCAGCGGACGGACAAATTTCAGGTCGGCAATGCGCTGACCATCGAGCCGGGCCTGTATTATCCCGACGAAGGATTCGGCGTGCGCGTGGAAGATACCGTCTTCATTGACGACGATGGACACATGCACACCCTGACCGATTTCCGTAAAGATCTGGTGATTACCTTACGCGGCTAACTGGCCCAGACC
>JAIOHO010000324.1 GCA_019912905.1 Anaerolineae bacterium | reverse complement strand
GCGTTCACACAATATCAATATCCCAATGATATTGGCCCTGGCATGTACGATATTCATTCTCCCCGTGTACCAGAACAAGAAGAAATGGAAGTGCTTCTAGGACATGCTTTGAGTGTGCTTGATCCCAGTCAACTTTGGGTTAATCCCGACTGTGGACTGAAGACGCGGAGCTGGGAAGAAGTCGAACCGGCCTTGCGCGCGATGGTCGGTGCGGCGCGAAATCTACGAAAAGGAATTGTGCGAAGTAGCTGATCCAATGTACAAGCTCCGCTCAGAGAGGTAGACTCGATAAGACTTTCGACCATTAACAGCGAAGGTGTGCTGGTTGACCAGCATCTGAATATTCAACCCTGTACAGATAGGCCGAGGTTTACGACACAGGTGGAGGAAAAATGTCTGAACACTACCGGTTACCTGTAAGGGCATTCGGTGCTAGATGAATCTATTTCTGACCGTGCGCTAAGGACGTCGCACAGTCATCGCCCTCAAACTCACCATGAACTGCTCGCCTCTTGACTACGTTAATGTCGGCTAGGAATTGATCCAGGCTATCACTGTGAGAAATTATCTGGGCAAAATGTGGTGGATTATGGCATTGTCGGGATTGAGCGACAGACAACCTTGTTCACATTAAAACTGGCGACGGCAACAGCTTCGGGCGGACGAAGATTGCTCAGGATATTCGCTGGTCCAAGTTCTAGGGCCAATGTTCAGGATAATCCATGCAGTCCCGCTTTCGCCGCTCCATAAGCTCCCAGGCCAGGAGTCGGTCGCCGTTTTAGAGGATACATTGACAATCCGGCCCCAGGCACTTGTACGCATCAAGCGGAGCAGACACTGGAACGTTCTATTTTCAGCACCTTGCCGTCTGCACTAACCGGACAGCATTTGTGGGATGATAAAGGCCAGTAATGCAACCATGAATACTACCGCTATGATGGTTGATTCCCAACGGGACTTGCTCGTTTTGTACCAGTGAATGCCGACAACAATTCCTCCATAAATTGTAGCCATCGCAGCGCCGGTCAGCAGAAACGCACGGCCCATAGTGCGAACTCCTTTGCAGGTTGCTAAAAGAAGCTGGGGAAGTTACGCTGTTACTTGACACCAGCGGGGCATGTGGATGCCATTCCCCCTAAAGATTATTGGATTACGGCGATTCCGACGTGACCGCTTCTTCGGATGTCGTCGTCGGTGTACTATTGGAATCCGGCGCATCGGGCGGCACAAAGCCGGTATTGGCTTCTGCCAGACTGTCAAAGTCGAACAGGAACGGGCTGTTGGACGGAACCAGCGCAATGCTCACATTATCGCTCAGGTTTTTGACATACACGTATTGGATCAGACTGGGGTTCGAGGCAATCTGCTCATTTACCAACCGCAAGGCTTCGGCTTCAGCTTGGGCCTGTAAAATCGTCGCCTGGGCCTGCCCTTCCGCGCGGGCGATTTCGGCATCCCGTTCACCAGCGGCTACGGCGCGGGCTTGATTCGCTTCGTTCTCACGCTGGCGCACCTGGAGCTGCGCCCGCTGTGCTTCCTGGTCGGCAATCTGTTTATTCTCAATCGCCTGCCGGAACTGCTCGGAGAAGCTGATGTCTCGCACCAGTAAATCACTCAGAATCAGCCCTTCTTCCTCAAGGCGGATGCGGATGCGATCTTCGATTGAGTTCTCCATGTCGGTACGGCCTGCGCCGTAAATTTCTTCAGCCGGATAGCCGGAGACCACATCGCGTACCAGACCGCGCACCGTCGGGCGGATAAAGTTGTCCTGATAGCCCGTTTGCCAGCGAACATGGAGATCGTTCACGTTGGCCGCATTGATCGCATAGATGACGCTTACATCCAATGAGACTTCCTGACCGTCCACGGAACGGGCGGCCACCGCGTCGTTGCCGCGCGTCTGGTTGTCGGTCTCCGTCCCGGACATGGTATAGGTCACCTGTGTGGTCGGATACACGTAATACTGCTGGACGAGGGGCACGATCACCGAGGTGCCAGGACCGCGTGCAGGCGTATCCAGCGTGCCGGTTAACGTGTTCACCACGACGGCCACCTGAGTTGGCTCGACGATCAGGATGCCGTTACTCACCACACTGAATAGCAGCCCCGCGATCAGGCCAAGCACCGCCAGCAGCAACCCGCTTCGCACCGGACGCCCCTGTGACGCAGCCACCACAACCAATCCGATACCGGCTAACAGCAGTAAGAAACCGAGCAGGGCGACAACACTGAGTAGGGTACTAATTCCACCCATTCATTCACTCCTTTAGATAAACCATTACTTGGAACAGCAGTTCGCATGAACCATTATCGTGATCATGGATCGCCTGTATATTCCCTATCGATTGAGCTTTTTATCCAGTCCATAGGCTTGCATTAACGGCCAAACGAACAACACCCCCACGTCAGCGTGCGTCCAATCGCCCACCTGTTTGGTGGAGGCTTCTACCACGCGATTGAGTGTTTCCTCATCCTTGATGGCCGATAACAGGGTGCGGTGGTGAATTTCCTGCCCTCGTAAGAGCGATTTGAGCGAAAAGACGATCCCGACATCGGCCCGAATGCCACCGCCCATAATCTGCGATATGCCCGCGCTTTCGAGGATGGTGACGCCGGTCACGCCCGTTTTGACCCAGGTATCCAGCATGGCCGATGCCTGGTCAACATCTCTTGACACGTACATAAGCATATACATGGTGACTAACCTTCCTGAGTCAGTTGCAGGGGCTGCTGCGGTTGCGCCGTAACGTCTTCGGTGCTATCCCGAAAAGACCAGCGAACCAATGGCGGCGTGATGATCGTGGTTACGAGGACGACGAACACGACGGTGGTAAAGACCTCGGATTGCAAAATACCTAGCCCAACGCCGATGGAGGCGATAATCAGCCCAACTTCGCCCCGGCTAATCATCCCCAGCCCCACACGGAGCGAGCTTTTCCAGTCAAAACCACCTAAACGGCTGCCGCCACCTGCGCCCACCACTTTGGTCGCCACGGCCAGCAGCAGCATGACCAGCGCAAACGGCAGAATATCGGCGGTGAGCAGGCGTAAATTAGCGTGCAGCCCGATACTTACAAAAAAT
>JAIOHO010000323.1 GCA_019912905.1 Anaerolineae bacterium | reverse complement strand
TGTCTTTGTTGGTCAGGTCCCGGGGACGAATGAACGCCGTAAAATCGCGCTTTTGATTGCGTGTCAACAGGAACGTTTCGTAAATCACGGCGTCTGGCTCCCGGTATCAGGACGGGATGAGCGAGCGCATTTTCTTATTGGCGACCGTCGTCACCGCCCGGATTTTCGGTTCCATCTCGGACAGCTTTTCCGCGACGGCCTGCCGTTCTTCATGCACCTGTTTGATGCTGCGGCCCCGCAGAATCCGGTTCAGGACGTTGCGATTGAGCTTGCTCAGGCGGGCTTCGAGTTCCTCTTCCTGTTCTTCCATATACAAGGCATTGCGGTCGAGTTCGTTGCCGATGGCGTACAGGAAGGGGTAATGGATGTTGACCGGGTCGGGCGGGTTATCGAGATTGACCGTCGCCAGCTCGTAGCCTCTGCCGGGATCGACAACGCTGGCATTGCCTTCGCCTGCCACCGACACCGGGATCATGGCCGCCGGGTAGAGCCAGGGCCGCAGACTGCTGGTGTGGGCGCGCTGTTCCTCGGCGAAACTGACCACGCCCCGGAAGACCTCGCGGGCCTGCTCGAACAACCGCTGATAGTTGTTTTCTTTGTACTCTTCCGGCAGGATGTCGGCTTTGGTCAGCACCAGCGCGATGGTGATGCCCTGAGCCATGCCGACGCCGCGCGCGGCTTCTTTGAACTTATAGCTGTTGAGCAGGTTGAAAATGTACGTCGAGGAGGTGAGCATTTCGGCTTCGATGCGCGGGCGGGTGGCGATGGTGAAGGCGTCCGCCACGATGATGACCGCGTTGCTTTCCTGAATATCGGCGTGGAGCTGGGCTGCTTCGTCGGATTCGTCGGTGGTGATGTTGATCGCGCCGCCCTGGTAATCCACCCAGCGAAACTCGGTGATGAACTCGTTGTTGAACAGCAGGCTGAACGTATCTTCGCGGCGGCCCATCGTGGGGGCAGGCCATTTGCGCGCGATCACGAAGTCGCGCCAGGGGTTCAGGTACTTGGTCGAGGTATCGGCGTCCTCGGCTTCGATGCGGAACCCGTCGATGCCAGCCGCCATCTGGTAGAGCAGCGCCAGTGTGTAGGTCGTCTTGCCCTGTCCGGTTCCACCAAAAAGTGTGACCTTCAGTGACATGGTTTTGCCTTGTCGTCTATGTCCGATAATCGTGCCTCTAGCGTAGCGTCTTTGCAGGTAGGGGTCAATAGCGGTAGGTTCTTATTCTGGCTCCAGAAGCCCTGATTATTCGATCATCACATTGGGGAGGCGAGTGGGTTTGTGGGGCAGGCGCGCCAGTTGATCCAGTCTGCGTTCGGCCAGCGGCAGAGTCAGACGGTGATAACCCATGGCAGCGGCGCGGCGGGCGTGAATCGGGCGCAGACGCTGCGGCTGGCGCAGCAGGCGAGTCAGCTCCTGCCAGGTCTTGCGCG
Organism: Anaerolineae bacterium; assembly: GCA_019912905.1. GTDB lineage: Bacteria > Chloroflexota > Anaerolineae > Aggregatilineales > Phototrophicaceae. The sequence continues at coordinate 3,125 of JAIOHO010000323.1, read as the reverse complement.
AGCGGTAATCCTTGTGGACGACCGTATGCAACTGGCGGTAGAACTCGGTGGCGAACGGTCCCTGATAGAGCATCGCCATGTCCGCGCTGTCGAGCCAGTTGGCCCGTTCGCCCAATTCGTGCTGGACGCGCTCATAAAATGGCGTGCCGGGCAGCGGATAACTGACGCTGATGCCGATGTCGTCAGGCAGCAGGTCACGCACCATTTGCAGCGTCATTTCGATGTCTTCACGGGTCTCGCCGGGATAGCCGAATTGCAGGAAGAAGGCGACTTTGACGCCGTGCGCGTGAAGCTGGCGCGTGGCTTCGTAAATCTGCTCGACGGTCGTGCCTTTATCCATCGCATCGAGGATTTTCTGGCTGCCGCTCTCCGCACCGACCCACACGATCTGTGCCCCAGCCCGGGCCAGCGCCGGAATCGTCTGGCCGCGCAGCAGCAGATCGACGCGGTTGAGGCTCTTGAAGGGGATGCGCAGATTGGCCGCTTGCAACTCGTCGGCAAGTTCCTCGATCCAGCGGTCCTGGATGCCCATGATGTCATCCATGAACCAGATGTGATCCGGGTTGAACGTCTCTTTGAGCCAGCGCATTTCTGCGACGACGTTCTGCGCGCTGCGGACGCTGTACTTCTGGCCCCAGATCGGTTTGGCGCACCAGTTGCAATGAAACGGACAGCCGCGTGTGGTCACCAGATTCATGCTGAAATAGCCGTGACGCGCCTGCCACAGGGCGCGATACCGGTCCATTTCGACCAGATCCCAAGCAGGAAAGGGCAGGGCATCCAGATCGCGCAGCACGGGGCGCGGCGGTGTCTTGATGACCTCGCCATTGTGCAGGTAAGCCAACGATTGAATCTGGTACAGGTCATCGTCTGGTAGGGGCACAACATGTTGTGCCCGTCGGGTGTCCAGATGGGCGATTAACGCCGCCAGCGTTGCTTCGCCTTCACCCAGCAGGACGTAATCCGCCCCGCGTGCCAGATACAACTCGGCATGATCGGTCATGTCCGCGCCGCAGGCGATGACTGTGCAGTCGGCGGCTTTTGCCGCGTCGATCATCTCGAAGGCCGCCTCGCGCATCCGCAGCAGCGACATTTTGCTCAGATAGTTGAAGTTGTCCTCGAAGATGACGGCGTAGCGCGGCTGGACCTGGTGCAGCCTGGCGGTCCATTCGTGCGGCCCGGCGCTGAGCATGGCGTCGAACAGGGCGACCGAGTAGCCCTTCTCCCGCAGGTAGCTGGCGGCGTACAGCGTCCCCAGCGGCGGGTAAGGCTGCATGGCGGCCCACAACTTGGGGTCGAAGTGCAGGTAGTAGCTCTGGCCGAACAGTAAATCAGTCATCAGTTGCCAGTCATCAGTTGCCAGTTAACGAATAAAGCATAACCGATGTTGATGAAAGTGGAAAAGGCACCGTTATCCTTTGGACGATCCGATGGGGGAAGCATTTTCTTGTAAAACAGGCGAGAAACAGGTTATATTTCGTTATATATTACAATTTTGGTTGTTTACGGAACGATTTCGCTAAGCTATAGCATTCCAACCTCATCCGTGAGCTTCCAGTCTTTTCATCCAGCCGGTCGGTTTTAACCCCAAGCGCTGCCAGCAACGAGACTCCTGACGGACGACCTGGCAACTGACGACTATCTTATATCAGCCAGAAGCGCTTCGTCGGCAGCGCATCGACCTCCAGTCCCGGCTCCTTCAGCGTACATTGATGGATACGGCGGGCAAGGTCGATGTGGATTGTTTTGGGCACGCCATCCAGCGTGGCGGCGACAGTCTGTACCTGCGGGAACTTCGCCATCAGGTCCGGGTCGCCGATGCGGGGAATGCCGTCTTTGACGATCAAATCATCAGCACTCCTGCGCAGCCTACCATATTCAGAAGATGCTGTTGTCCAGTCCGCATATGCAGCTAGTTTCAGGTGCCCGACTTTTTGCATTCCAAGTACTGAGGCCGCGCGACTGGAGACTGCTTGAGAAACACAATCAGAATCACATCCTGGTGATCTACTTCCTTCTCTAATCTCATCAAGCAAGTTGCCTTCGGCGGTGAGTATCGAATCACTACCTAGAGCGACATGAGCCGATTTATGTCGCCACTGGTGAATATTTGGTTGTTTAGAGAGTAAATAAAGGTTCGTTGTTGGGCACCACACCAGCCCTCGAACTCTTGATGCAGCATCGGCAATGTCCGCCTCGGTCATGCCCACGCCGTGCACGATGACGGTGTTCAGCCCGACGCAGCCGAGCGCCTTCAACCGTTGATATTCTGACGCCGCGACGTCATCCGTGCCTTCGGCCAGGTGGATGAACCAGGGCCAGTTTTTCGGTGTCTTGCGATAGGACTCGACGACTTCCTGTTCGGTGTTGAAGTGCAGCGAGTGCGCCCAACCGTACTGGCGCAGCACGCGCACCGGGAAATCGCGGGCGAACATCACCTTATGCGGCGGGCCGTGATGGGCGACGGTCGTTGCGCCGCACAGCAGATTTTTGAGTCCGCCGATGAACAGCCGATCCTTGAGCGGATAGGCGCGCAGGGATTTGTAGGGTTCGCTGTCCAGCCGGGCGTTCATGTCCTCGCCCCACTGATGGGCATTGTCATAGACTTCGCGGAATTTGCTGCGCGGGTAGTGATTCAATTCCAGATGATCGTGGGCGTTGATCAGGCCGGGGAAGATCGTATACCCTTCCAGATCGACCACCTGCGCGCCGTGGGCCGGTTGACCGACGATGCGCCCATTGGTGATGTGCAGGTCGCGCTGGACCGTGCCTTTTTCGCTGTCCCAGATGTGGGCATTTTGGATGTGCAAGGGGATCGTCATCAGGGGTCAGTTTACAGTGATCAGAAAGCAGCGATCAGTTCCTGATCTGATAACTGACCTCTGCAAACTGATCACTTAATCGTACTTTGTATTCAGCGACGGCGCGTTGCGGTTGACGACATCCTCGCCGAGTTTATCGACCAGTTTCTTACGCAGCCTGGGCGTTTCTTCGGCCCATTTGTCCTGAAGCTGCTCTTTGGTGGCCGTGCCACGGTCGCTGACACTGGCGTTCATACCCTGGGCGACGCGCGGTGCTTTCAGAATCACGCGCTGCACCCCGCTCTGCTGACAGTTGGGGCAGGG
>JAIOHO010000322.1 GCA_019912905.1 Anaerolineae bacterium | reverse complement strand
CCGCCGCAATCACCAGCACATCACGCGCCGCCGCATAATCCACCGCATCGGCCAGAAGGCTGGATGGATTGGTGCCGCCCAGCGACAGGTTGATAATCTGTGCGCCCTGATCGACGGCATAGACGATGGCCGCGGCGACGTCCGAATAGGTGCCGATGCCCTGCGCATCCAGCACGCGCACTGGCATAATCTGCGCGTTGGGCGCGACCCCGGCGATCCCTTCACCGTTATCGACGTTAGCCGCGATGACCCCGGCCACCGCGCAGCCATGACCCAGCAGGTCCTGCGGGACTGCGTCCTCTTCCACGAAGTCATACCCGGCCACGATGCGGCCTGCCAGATCAGGATGCTCGGCGCAGATGCCGCTGTCGATGACCGCGACCGTGACCGCTGGAGCGCTGACCGGTAACTGCTGCCAGGCATCGGGCGCGCCGATGGCGCTCAGGCCCCACTGCTGGCTGAAATAGGTATCGCTGGTCGGGACATCCACCAGAGCGGAGACATAATAATCCGGCTCGCTGGCCGCCATAACCGGCGAAGCGGGCAGCGCCACTGCCGCATCCGGCACTGTTACGACCACCGTATTCAGCGCCTCGATCTCCCGCGTCACCGTGCCCCCAATGGATTCGATGTACATCTGGCGCGCCGCCGCGTCCGTCTCCGGCACAAAACGCACCACCAGCCGCTGGTCGGCGGCCTCAGGCGCAGCCGCATCCTGCTGAGGCTGAACGGCACTTTGAGCAATGTCGATGGTGGGTGCAGGTTGGGGGCTGGACATGGACGGAATCACAGTGGGCAGGCTGGTCGGCAGGACGGCCTGGGTCGGCAGCATGCTTACGCCCGAGAGGTGCGTCGAGCCGCTCATCACACCCGCTGCGGCGGCCCATATCGCCAGCATCCCGACCAGACCGACGACTAAAACGAGGCGTTCTTTTCTACTCACAGGTGTCTGCTCCCCAGCTCTAATCGCGGCATTCAGGCTCCAAGAACCGCCGCTGAATCCGCTTCATCAGTGAGGCGTGAACGCGATCCCCACTTCGTCGCGCACGATGATGGTTATAGACTATCTTATGGACTTTCGACATAAGACGTAAGGAATGGGGCTGATAATTCATCTCTGAATTCACGTTTTTCATAAATATTACAAAATCGTGCTGAACCTTCTGATCAGCCTGCCGTCACATTCCTACCCTATCGCAATCACCTAACGACAACCTTGAGTTACCCTGTACGTCCAGGCTGTCAGAGACTAGACTGGCGGCATTCGAGAAAACGTGGCGGATTGTAATGTTCAAGCGTTGGTCCTGGCAAATCATAATCCTGGCCGTGCTGCTGGTCGGAACACTGCTCATGCTGACGGGCTTCGATGCCGGGCTTCCCCTGCATGAAAGCGTCGATGAACGCCACAACCTGGATGAGGTATACGTGCTGCGCGGCATCACCGACGACCCGCTGTGGAAACCCGGCTATCCTCCCGGCATCCTGTATGTGAATTACGGCGCGCAGGTGGCGACGGAACTGCTGACCGGCAAATCCGCCTGGGACCAGGCCTGTCAGGTCATCCTCAACGTGCGCATGACCGGGATCTTCTTCAATCTGTTCACGGCGGCGTTCATCGCGCTGACGGCGCGCAAGCTGGGCGGCGCTGTCGCCGGGGTACTGGCGGCGCTTGGCTGGCTGGTGGCACCGCGCGTGCTGGAACAAACCCAGTTTGGCTTTCCGCAGACTTATGAAAACTTCTTTTTTGTCGTGTCGCTCTACCTGGCGATTCTGTCTGTTGAAAAGCGGCGGTCACGTTATGCGGTGTTGAGCGTGCTGGCCGGGCTGGGCGCAGTGATCTTCAAATATGTCACCTTCCCGGTGCTGGCGCTGGGAGTGGGCGCGGCGCTGTGGAATCTGCGTGGCAACCCCAAGCGCTGGTGGCGGGTGCTGCTGGTGGAAGGCGGCCTGATTGTGTTCACCGCGGTGGCGCTGGTCACGTTGGGCGGGGTGGGCGCGCTGGCTGGGTCGGGTCATGTCGAAACGAATCAATTCCTCAGCGGCTGCCTGACCGAGTTGTTCGATCCGGGACTGCTGATGTACATCTTCGAAAATGCGGCGGGGCAGCTTGGCATCCCGCTGATTCTTTTTGCGGCGCTGCTGGTGGCCGGGACCCTGGTCTACTGGCCCCGCGCCCTTACCTGGCAGCGCCTGGGGTGGATCAGCGCAGTCGTGTTAGGCCTGAGTCACATCACCCTGATGGCGACCTATCTGGTTCACCTGGATGGAATCGACCGCAACTTACTGAGCAGCAGCGGCGTCCTGATGGTGGCAATCGTCGTTGCAGTCGTCAGCCTTGCGCGCTGGATCAGCCGCAGACTGCGCCAGCCGGCACTGGGATTCGGCGTGGGTGGGGTATTCATGCTGCTGTGGCTGACCCCGCAGGCGATCGGTGCCTGGGGCTGGGTGAACTATCGCAACCTGCCCGTGACCTATGTCGCCATGGTCGATTGGGTCGAGACGAACCTGCCCGAAGAAACCCTGCTGGTGAACGACAATCGCCCCTTCATCCGCGACTGGAACTGCGCCAATTACCGCCCACGCGAGGTCATCTGGGATGAAGACATCATGGATCACCCGATCGCCGATTGGCTGGAGCGCGATGTCTACTATGCCGTGCTGACCCAATCGCGGATCGGGGAGATGAAGGCAACGCCCGAAGGTCAGGCTTACCTTCAGCAGATGACCCAGATCCAGCAGTTCCCGCCCCCAGGCGAGGAAGATCAGTGGCGCAGTTGGCGGCGCGGTGAGGAAGCCAGTATCGCAGTCTACCAGTTATGGCCTGCGAAACCGGAAGTGTCTACCGATATTCTGTTTGGGGATGAAATCCGGCTCGTGGGTGGCAACATCGACACCGACGAAGCTGTACCGGGCGGCGTCATCCGACTGCAATTTTACTGGCAGCCGATGCGCATGCCGGATTCCGATTACAACCTGTTTATTCATCTTACGCCGGTCAAACAGCCCGCTGAGATCCTCGCCCAGCAGGATGGCCCGCCCTCGCACATCGACCTGCGCCCGACCAGCACCTGGGACGATCTCGACGAAACCCTCATCAGCGATGACTTCCGGCTGGACATTCCAGCGACCGTCAAGCCCGGCCTGTATAAACTGCGCATCGGGCTGTATGACTGGCAGACCGGGGTGCGTCTGCCATTGGAGAGCGGGCGCGATTCCATTACCGTTCCCATCTTCATTGCGCCCCGCTAAGGCGTTCACTCCATCAGGCATAGGCCGGGCGCATGGCGCGCACCTGCACTTCGATGACATGCGCGTCGATGTAGAGCTGGCCGTTTGTGCGTGCCACCGAGATACGGTGATGGCCGTCGCTGACGAAGTACGAGTCACCAATCTTGTAGAGTTCGACCACCGGGAGCAGTTCGCCCGCTTCGTAGAGTTCGTGAATACGAATCCAGCGATCTTCCATGTTCTGGCGGCGCGGCCTGAAATCGCGGTCAAAGTCTGATCGGCGCCCAATCGTGCCGACGATTTTTTTGAGTTCAACCGTCTGTACACCACGATCATGCTGGCTGCCGAACGGCCCATCGCGTACAACCTGGTTAAATTCGAGCAGTTCGTTGCAGCGGTGCAGCAGGCGAGACAGCAGGCTCATCCAGAACGACCGCCGCGATTGCTGCTGAAATGCTTCCTGAGCTTCCATGATTTCCCTCCATCTCCCTTGTGTCACGCAGCAACCCCCTTCGTGCCGGAGTTACGCGATTTGCTGCGCCATCAGATAGGTATCCACGTAACGCTGATTAACGTAATAGGCCCGCAGCCGCCAGCCTTCCGTTTCAAAGCCCAACCGCTCGTAGAGCCGAATGGTCTCTTCCTGATCGGTCAGCACTTCCAACTGTACGCGGCGCACGTAAGACCGGCTGCGCGCCCATTCCAGACCTCGACGAATGCATTCCGCGCCGATGCCTGTATCCCGAACATCTTTACGCAGCGACAGGCTGAAAGTGACGGCATGCCGCGTCCAGACCTCGTCACTGCCCTGACCCCGCAGCAGGCCGACGATCTCACCCTGCGTTTCAACCACGAGCAGCAGCCCATCACCTTGAATCCAGGCTGCGGCCTGATCCTGAGCATTTGCGAGTGCACCCGTTTGCAGGTGCAGCATCGAATCCGGTTGTGCGGCCAGGTCGATCAGGTAGGCAGTCAGCCGGTCAGCGTCGTGCTCATTGGCTTCTCGAATGACCTCGTTCACGTGTGTCCCCCTTATGAATATCCTGTCATCTGAGAACCAGAATAGGGTTCCAGCGCTTAGAAAACGCCGAGAAGTCATAGAGGGTTACGCATAGCTGGATCATCTCTAAGGCATGATACGTGGAGTGCGGGCAAACAACGTCCGGCAAAGCAGGGATTATGCCTTTGGATTTCCGATGGAGTTAGCCTCAGACCAAAGGCGGAACCCTCAGCGGATTTGATGTATGATGAAGGAAATACCTTCAGGGAGAAATGCACAATGGCCTTTATTGCGACGATCCGGGGACTGCCCCATAACCCGTCGATTACCGAAGTGAATGCGCGTTCCGGCCCCTCGACCAGCCACGACTCCCCGTTTAAGGCCCAGGTCGGGCTGGCAGGGCTGCCGGTGCTCGATGTGCAGCCCGATGAAAATAATGTGCGCTTTGACGGCAAACTTTACCAGTGGTTCCAGCTTCAATTTCCAGATGGCACGCGGGCCTGGGTGCGCGACGATCTGCTGGCGGTACAGGGCGACGGCGTGCGCTTTGGCTACGACCTGGTGCCGCCGGATACCTTTGCCTTTGCCCTGACACGGCGGGATGTGATC
>JAIOHO010000321.1 GCA_019912905.1 Anaerolineae bacterium | reverse complement strand
GGTCAATCTGGACGATCAGCGTGGTATCCTCATGAAACCAGGCCGGGTGTGAGTCCAAGGTTTCTAGCGTTGCCAGCCAGAGATCCTTGTACTGAGGTGGCGCGAGATAGATCAGGTCAAAGGGCGTGCCGGAGGGATTTCTCAGAAAGCTCAGGACGTCGGTCCGGCGTATGAGGGCGCGGTCGCCCAACCGAGTCAGCTCCAGATTGGTCTGAATCGTCTGGACTGCCTGCTTGTTCATTTCGACGAATACCGCACGGCTGGCCCCGCGGCTGAGCGCTTCGATGCCGACACTGCCGGTCCCGGCAAACAGGTCGAGAAAGGTTGCATCGACCACACTGCGGCCCAGGATGCTGAAGCAGGCTTCTTTGACACGATCCATAACAGGCCGCGTCGTGTCACCCGGGACCATTTTCAAACGCCGACCTTTGGCCGTACCCGCGATTACCCGCAGCGACATGTCATGCTCCCGTACTTTCCACAGCTTCACGCACTGCTCGGATGTTGGATAAAGGTGAAGTAATCATCGTGACGCAGCCGGTGGAGATAATCAGGCGGCGGCTGTTGGTCAGGCCAATGGCCTCGCGCACGGCGTCCTTGATCGTATTGGGCGTCCCAAAATGAACATGGTCCCACTGCGACAGCCCGCCGCAGGCCGCTCCGGTGATTTGTGAGCGTCCCTTGACCAGATCCGGTTCCGTATCCCGGTCATGCCAGTTGATCGATTGGGCGTTGTATTGCGCAGCAAACTGGAACATGGGGGCCTGTCCGTGCAGGTGAACCATGTTGAACCACCAGCTGCTGGGCAGCGATTCCAGAATCTTGCGGTCGTAAGGCAGACCGAACGTCTGATATTCTTCGACCGACATGAGGTCATAGCTGGCATGCTGGACCGCATAAAAGATCCCGGCAATTGGGGTTCGACGCAGTTCGTCGATAAATCGCAGCGTGCTCTCCGTCAGGACGTTCAGGCCGGTGTGGACTCGATCTGGATTGGTGCGCATGTGGCGCAGCAGCAGCGGGTTGCCAGCCAGATGTTTGGCCTGCGACAGCGGGCTGAAGATGGTCATCAGCACCGGCGTTTCCCGATCACTCAGACCGTCAGGAATCAGACGCAGACTTTCCAGATTGCGGCCCAATGCCCCGCGAGTCGGATCGAGTGGACGCAGCTCGGTCCAGTCAAGCGACCGGCTGATGACGAGGCGCGTCGTTTTGCGCGTGCCTTCGAGGTTGCCTTCCCACTCGTCCTGCACGCCGTAGTCGGTCACCGAGTAATTGCTGCTGGCTGTGACCTTGACGAAATCCCAGTCATAGGCGTTTTGAAACTCGACGCAGGAACGGGCTAAGTCGGCGGCGAGCTGGTCATCACCCGGCCAGTGCCGCCAGAGTGAAACCGGTACGCGATCGGTTTGTTCGCCTGCGAAGGTTTTTTCGAGGCGTTCTCGTTTGTTCATAATTCCGTCTATTTCTGTTCTAGTTCCGCCAGACGCTGTTTGACCATTCGATCGAGCATCTGGAAACGGTCATCTTCGGGAGTTTTGATATTGTCGGTATCGGCGGTTCTTTCGCGACTGGCTTCATATGCCTGCTTGCTCTGGTCGATCAGGTCCAGCGCGACCCGGAACGTGGCAACGGCGGCTTCTTTCTGACCGACTGCCTTCTGAGCCAGGGCGAGACCGTAATTGGCGTCGATGTCCTTGGGGTACTGCTGGATAATTTTCTGGAATTCCGTGATGGCGGCATCGGAACGACCGTCCCGCTGATAATTCCACGCGCGGCTGAGCAGGTCACTGACAGGGGATTGAGTCGCCATAATGCTTTACTCCTTGGTATGTCGAAAATGAGTCGATGGGACGATTGTACTTAGCCCCACATGCGAACACAAGCGAGTTTCAGGGAACGACGTCCAGATGAACCGGCAAAACGAGTGTTTGACCAACATTCTGACCGTTCGCATTAAAAAATGTCAATCGATTGCCGCAGGCCGGGCTGCAATCAAAGACATCGACTGATATTTCGTAAGTGCCGAACGGGAGGCTGTCGGGTAGTTGAATCCTATCAGTATCTTTGACATACAGATAGGTTCGCCAGCGGCTGGTTGGATAATCGCCGGGTGCGTGCAGCGCAGTCTGGAAATACGGCGTGCCGGTGACGTAGTCCGCCAGGGTGATCTGAACCTGGTAATTGGCCGCCAGGGTGCGCAGCGCCTGCCAGTAAAGCGTTACCTGCACACTGTCCCCCGGTCTGGCTTCGGTACCATCGACATCGTATCCCAGGATTTCCAGGCCCACATTGGTATCAAAGCGGGCCGGAATCGCGTTCTGAAGGCCGTATCCGGGGGGTGCATACAGATTGACCGGCGAATTGGGGGTGGTAAAGATCACGGTAATCAATGCAAAGGCACCGACGATGAGCGATAGCAGGCGGGCCTCAGGTGCACCCAGCAGATCCCCTTCGAGCAGATGTTCGTGGGGACGGCGTGCGCGCCACCCGGTCAGGGCGAGCAACATGAATACGGCTCCACCGCTAATGATCCAGGCCCACTGCCGCACAGAGGTCGGTCCTAAGGTGACGACCAGTTCACCATTCATGGGCGGAATGTCAAACGTCATCAATCCTGTGCGGGCATCGGCGGCAAGGGGGATGCTCTGGCCGGCGGCGAACGCCTGCCATCCAGGGAAAAACGCGGTCAACATATTGACGGGGGTGCGAACATTGGCCGCGACCTGATAGCGCACCCGATGCGTCTCGTGGCTGATGAGGTTGATCTGGCTGCGGTTGGTGGCCTGGGCCGGTATGATTTTGATGATATTGTCAGCCTCATAACCAGACAGCAGGAGACGATTCGGTGGCAGGATCTCCGGCAGGGTCAGCGGCAGCGGATACCCTCCGGGCAGCACGGCGATGCCTGCGCCCTGCTGCTCATAAGTGATCTGGTCAATCGGCTGGATGTCGCCAAATGTGGACGGCCAATGCGGGACTTGGAGCACCGGCAGTGCCAGGATCAGCGCCAGAGTCAGCAGAAAGGCAGGATAAATGCGCCGCCACTTTGGAGGGAAGTGAATTCGCACCGGCACCAGGGCTGCCGCGCCGACAGCCAGGCATAGGCTGGCGCATCCCAGCAGCCAGGTCGCGCGCGGGAACGGCCCGATTCCCAGCAGCAAAAAACCGCCAGCGGCCAGCACAAACAGGCCATGAATCAGGCTGCGTTTGCCAGTCAATACGATGCTGACTGCGGCCAGGATGGTGATCGGGACGATCGTGCGGCCCAGGGTCATCTGTGGCTCAGGAATCAGGGCGTTCAGGTCTAGCGGGTCGAGCGGGCTGAACAGCGCGGTGACGCTCATTCGCAGCAGTGCGGGGCGTTCGATCCAGCGGACAAGGTCATGTTCGAACACTGCCGGAATCCAGAAGAATCCGGCCAGGCAGGTTCCGAGGAGGATGCTGAGCAGCGCCAGCGGCCAGGTTTTGAGC
>JAIOHO010000320.1 GCA_019912905.1 Anaerolineae bacterium | reverse complement strand
GCACAGGAATTCCCGGTGATTCATCCGGTTCACTGGCTGCATTCGCATTTTGCCGTCGGCGGCTGGAGTCCCCTCCAGCGGTTGAGCGGGATGCTGACGGCGCACATGACGCGCATCGCGCCGCACAACGGCTTTACCTGGCACCCGCACCGGGGGCTGGAAATTTATACCTGGGTGCTGGAAGGCACCATCTATCACGAGGACACGACCGGCGGCAAAGGCGAGATTCATCCCGGTGAGCTTCAACGCATGTTTTCGGGCGACTACATCGAACACATGGAAATGAATTACACCGATGACCCGGTGCGCGTGATCCAGATCTGGTTCATTGCCGACCGCCAGTATCGAGGCTTAGTCCCGCATTACCAGCAGCTTCGTGGCGATCAGCTCCCTGTGAACAGGATCGGGGATGCGACGGTGCGGAATCTGATCGGCGAGGATGCTCTGATGGAGCAGCACATGACCGGGCGTCTGATGGCGACGACGATTCCGGCAGGCGGTCGCACGGAGCTGGCCGCGCCGCGCCCGGATGAAGATCTGTTCCTGTACGTCACCGATGGCGCAGGCAGCGCCGCCAATGGCAGTCGCCACACGCTCGGCCAGTACGACGTCATCCTGGCGACGCCCGAAGTCGAACCGGTTGCGCTGAGCGCCGCGCCGGATTCCGACCTGCACTACCTCAGCTTTTATCTGCCAAAATTTCTGGATTGACTCGTCGGGCGCGCCGCAGCCATCGGCCCAAGCGCAGGCTGTAGGCCGCAAACAGCAGGCTGCTGATGAGGGTGATAGCGGCCCCCCGGTAGAGCCAGACCGGATCGTACCAGAAGGCCACATCCACCGGCACGCCCTGGATGGGCAGATAGACCGCCAGCCTGCCGCCCAGGGATTCCGGCTGGATTTCCTGCCCGTTGATCGACGCGCGCCAGCCGGGATAGGCCACTTCCTGAATCGCCAGCAGATAGCCCGGCGGATAGCGGTCCAGGTGGATAGCGATGGATTCGATGCGGTGCTCGAAGGTGGTTACGGGCGTGATGGCGGCGCGGTCGAGCGGCTCGGAGTCGGCGGTCACGCGTTCCGGCGCGACGATAAAGGCGTAGCTCGGCGCGGTCACGTTATGCCACAGAATCTCGCCGCCCAGGTGCTCGACCGACCCCTCGACCGGCTCATAGCCGAAATCCGCCGGGTTATAGGCGAAGTCATCCGACCCACCGACGCCGCCCCAGGCGTACTCCGGCGGGAACTCCCACAACTGTTCCGCCCCGATGGTGGATGGCAGCCCCAGTGGACGGTAATCCGGGTTGCCGAATGAGGCGCGCACCAGCAGTTGATAAAATGGCTCGTAGCGGAAGAAGCCGGGCGTGCGCACCGACAGGAATTCGTCGGGATGCTGGGCGCGCAGGTAAAACAGCGGCTGCCAGTCGTAAGAATAGAGCGGGAACAAACCCACCGCCCGCCGCCAGTTGTGCAGCACATCGATCGTCGAGACCGTTCCGGCCACGAGCGTCACCGCCAGCAGAATGCCGTAGACGGTCTGCGCCGCCATGGTACGCACATCGGCCCGCTTCTCCGCCGCCAGGCAGCGCAGCCAGGCATAGACGACGATCTCATCAAACCAGATGGCTGCAATCACGGCGACCCACAGCGCCCCAGCCGCCATCATACGTGACGTAAAGCGCCACTGCATCAGCAGTTGGAACTGGAAGTACAGCCAGTGGATCAGCGGGGTGCCGCCCTGCGCCCAGACCGCGAAAAATACCATCAGGATCAGGCCGGGGACGACAACCCGCCAGGAACGCCGCAGCGAAATCTGGCGGCGCAGCGCCAGCCGTACCACCAGCAGATATACGGCGAAAACCAGCGGCAGCGTGAACTGAAAGAATATCGCCTGGTCGTTCATCGTGCCGGTGTAAGTGACCGGCTTGAAATACTGTTCGAACATGCCCATGAATGGGAACGGCTGCCAATCGAAGAATTCACGCGGGTGGAACAGCAGCCTGTCATGCACGATCTGGGGCAGCAGCCGGACCGCCGACAGGCCGGTCAGCAGGACCGTCGCCAGGAACAGCGACCATAACCCGCGCAGATTGAAGCCGCGCCGCTGGGTGGCCGGGTCGCGGCGGATCAGGGCGAACAGGGTGATCAGGGCCGCGCCGATGGCTGTCGGCAGGACATACCAGTAGGTCCCGGCGAAAATCATCAGCGTCGAGGACACGGCCAGCAGGCTGATCGAACGGCGGTCACGGTCGTGCAGCGCCCCCAGCAGGCCGGTAAAGACCCAGGGCACATACGCCAGGCTGAGGCCCATCTGGTAGAAGCCCTTGCCGATCAAACCGGTGAATCCACCCGAACCGACCAGCAGCAGCGCCAGCAGCAAACGTCCCGGTGAGTGCAGTTTCAGCCGGTCGGCCAGCGCCCACCCGCCCAGACTCAGCATGACGATGTGGATGAACATCGCCAGCTTCGGCCCATTGACCGGCCCCTGTAAGTAAATCGGGATGGTCATCAGCGGGTTGAGGATGAAGGAAAACGGGCTTTCGATCAGCGGTTCGCCGCTGCCCATAAACGGATTCCACAGCGGGATACTGCCCGTCCGGTGCACCATGTCCGAAGCCACGATACCGCTGTTGAGCAGATAAGACAGTTCCGCGCCGTCCAGTCTCAGTTCCGGCGACCAGTCGCGGATATGGCCGGTGGCGATGAACAGTGTGAGCAGAATGATGCTGATTTCGATGAGTTTGGGATGCTGCCGCACCCAGGCCAGCGAGGGAGTCTGAGATGCCGGGCGGACGCGCTTCAGCCAGACCTCGACATCCGGCTGCCCCCAGCGTCCGCTGGCGATGCCGACCGAGCCGACGATCATCAGCGCCAGCAGCAGATTCGCCTCCGCGCGCGGGACGCTCAGCAGCAGGGCCGTGCAGACCACGAAGATGAACAGGTAAATCCAGCGTTTGAGGTGCGGCGCAGACGCAATGGGCGCAGTCGGGGCCGCGACATCGACTGGCGTTCCCAGCAGCGGCGCAGATAAATCCGATTCAGACCGGCGGCTGCGGCGGCTCGACCGAGCGGCCAGCACGACCGAACCCACCAGTGCGCCTACCAGCATCGCACCGAAGGTCAGTGCCACCCACAGGCTGCGGTTGGATTGTGAAGTTTCTTTCGCGGGTAATGACAGACGCATTCCTGCTCATCCATCGGCCTTTATCGTCTCCCATTATAGGACTGTTATCGCCCCTGCGGTCGTAAAGGAACATAAACAACTGCGCTATAATCCGGCGGATCGGTCAATCGACAGGAGGTGTGGTCTTGAGTGCAGAAATCCCGCAGTCGTTCAAGAGTCTGCTCGGCGCGCCCGCGTTTGTGACGCTGACGACGCTCATGCCCAGCGGCCAGCCGCAGTCGTCGGTGGTCTGGTGCAGCTATGATGGCACGCATGTGTGGGTGAATTCGGCGGATGGGCGGCAGAAGAACAAAAATATGGCGCGCGATCCCCGCGTCTCGCTGGTGGCGATAGACCCCCAGGGACTCCTACCGCTACCTGGAAATTCGCGGGGTGGTCGCGGAGATCACCACGGAAGGCTGGCTGGCGCACATCAACAGCCTGAGCCTGGCCTACCGGGGCTACGAAGATTACTACAAAAATTCGCCCGCCAAACGCGGCGTCGAAACGCGCACGATCTACAAAATCAAGCCGGTCAAGGTCATCGCGCACGACTGAGTGCGGAACCGGACTCAGCCGACGCTCACCAGCGCGAAGATCAGGGTGTCGCCCCAGTACAGGTCGCCGTCTTCCAGCAGCGGCAGCGCCGGACCGGACGCCGGGGACAGGATACGCAGGCGCAGATGATGCGGCCCCGCGGGATTCTCAGGTGGGATTGGGATACACGGCGCGAGGTCGAGCGTCTCCCCGGCGTCATGCGCGCCCAGGTCGAAGGCGGCCCGCGCCCGCACCGTGTCATAG
>JAIOHO010000319.1 GCA_019912905.1 Anaerolineae bacterium | reverse complement strand
CATACATCAGGACGCCCGGCGACAATCCCTTGTACACCAGAAACGCGAGCATGCCTATCACGATTAACCCGCATATGATCGCGTTGGACAAAACCGGCAAATCGGGAATGCCAAAGCGCTGTCCGAAAGCGGCCTCGGTCTCCCCACCGCCCACAGGAAGCATCGTTTGCCGGATCGGAGTCTGTGTATAGAGCAATATCGTTTGCAGCGTGCGAGCCGCGAAGCCCGGGTGCACTTCCGACCCGATGGCAGTCGTTTGAGTACCGATAAATTGTTCCACATTGGTGTCATACGACGAGACATACCGATTCGGGATAAGGTCGGGGACCCTTACAGGTGTGAGCACCAGCACGAATCCCAGGAAACCCATCGCCCCTACACTCACTCCGATCAGATTGCGGATGATTCGACGGCGCGGCTGCAAAAAAATGAGACGCACCAGGACAGCCAGGACCAGCGCAATTCCGATGGTCCGTGTAAACACCGCCATGACAGTGGCAATGCCCAACAGTACAGCGCGCAGCCACGAGACTTTCTCACGTCGGACACATTGCTCAACAAGCACGAGGGCGATCAGAACCCACATGATAAATGCCGGTTCCGACACTACCGCGCGTGAATAGGTCACCATGCCGGGAGAAAGGGCAAACTGCGCGCCAACCGCCAGCCCCCACCAGTACGACTTCACGCGGCTCAACAGCGGCCATGCCCAGAACAAAAGAGAGGTGCTCAACAGGATGGCAATCAACGATTCGATTTTGAGAATTCCAGGATTGGTTGGAAAAAGTCGAATAAGCGGCGTCAGAAGAAGCGGAAAACCAAACGGAAAGGGGGTCGATGGCTCGGAGCCAGGAAAGTGATACAATCCATAACCATTCGAAAAAACCAGAGACCGCCCCAACAATACATAATAAGTATCGTCACCATAATAGCCGATCTGGACTCCCTCATATTGACTCAAATAGACCGCCAGCGCAGCGATCAGGATCAGCAGCCAGACCAGGATCTGTAACCGCGATGGGCGCTCGGCTACCCCATCATCGTGCTGGATATAATGAACATTATGTTGAACAAATCGCGCGAATCCTGATGCCAGCATATTCCCCCCGGTTTCTATTCCGATACCTCGCCCTGCGTGCCGGATGCAGTTACCTGCGGCGCGCTCGGACCATCGATAGTCCGATGAATTGAGCGGTCAGCACCAGTAAAACCATGGCAATTACGAGAGCAGTCATGATCCGCTCCCGATTGATTGTAAACTGATAACCAAAGGTGTGCACGACGGCCAGAGCCACCAGGATGTAGTTCGACTGTTGCAGCAGTTTCCAGCGCGGGCCTGTCAGCTTTTTCAGGAAAAAATCGTTCGAAATGAGCAACAGGACGAGTAGGACCAGAGTCGCGGCTAAACCGATGTAGTTACTGACTCCAAAAAGATTGATGAGGGGATCCCAACCGCCACCTGCACGCGGCTGGAGGAAATACAGTTTGATGTCACCACCCAGATGCACCGTAAAGCCGAAAAGGACGTGTGCGACACCCGTAAAACCCGCCCAGATGCCCGTGTCCCGGCGCAGGTTGATGTTGACCGGATTACGCTTACGCCGGCGGTCACGGTAAAGCTGCCACGGGCCAATGAGCAGGGTAAAAACGATCAGTATCAGCGACTCATAACCCAGAGCGTCCGCCAGCAAATGTTCAATGGTCAATCCCGGCCAGAAAATATTGGACGCAAATACGGCAGCGACCGTCAGCAAGGCGAGAACACAATGAGTAATCCAACGCTGCCTTCCGATGTTGAAAATCGAAAGCATAAATCAACTCCTGTTTCAGATCATGACGCGTTTTATGGTTTCCGAGCTAATATGGCAAGGGAATGCCCAAAGGGTAGATCAACTCCCTTTCCGATCAGCCAGGCCTCCAGACGGAGTTCGCTGCGCAAGAGGCTGCTGACGAATGGGCCTTGCTGAGGTCGAATCGCCAGCCCCGGACCGATGGCTGCCGTTTGATTGCGACGAGAGGTAGCATATTCAACCAGCGCGGCCCATACCGAAGGCAAACAGTTCACATAGGTGGCACGTTCGACCACCAGACCTGCGCCTTCAAAGGTTTTGGACAGAAGGTCCCGGCGATACCGGCGATATTGGTTGGGGTCAGTACCTTCCAGCGGAACATGCCCCAGAACGGAATTCGTGCGCACATAAGCAAGCCCGCCAGGGCGAAGCAGGCGAGCAAATTCTTCGATTGCAATGACATCTGCCCCAACCGGGGAGAGGTGCTGCAAAGTATCGATGCAGATAATCAGATCGAACGACTGATCGGCAAACGGTGATGTCACACTGCTGGCAAGAGTCAATTTGCCTGCGCCGCGCTGCTGGCAAAACCGAAGGGCGTGGGTTGAATAATCTAGCCCGACCACTTCACCATCCAGTGAATAGCGCTTAAGAAAGCCCAGGAGATACCCCGTGCCGCACCCACTGTCCAGAACTTTAAGATGCTGACGCTGCGCCACATCTTTCTTGAACAACTCGATCATGACATCGCGCATGCCAATAGCCCACCAGTGCGCTTGTTCGATGTCATATAAATGCTGATAGTACTCAGGCTCGAAAATCTGCGGCGGGACATTGGTAGTCATAAGCGCAGTTCTGTCCGGTGAAAAAACAACATACACCCTCTTCCCAAAGATTCAGTTGAGGTCAGGCTGGTAACACGATACTGGAATTAGCAATATACCGCTATTTTGAACGCTCGAGCGCGGATACCCCCCCTGGGGTTGCACTTGGAACCAGACGGCCCTGTAAGCTGTCCCGCAGGTGCAGCACGATACCCACAAAGAATGAAATACCATTGAAAAAATAGTACAGCCAGTGCCACGGAAGGCAGTAGACCATAAACCGAATTCCCTGATGGGAGGCAAAATAGCGGTAAAGGTCTCGATGGAGCACAAGCATGCTGAACGCCGCGACCAGACTGATCAGCAGGCTAAATGGTGTCAGCAGGATACCCGCAAAGCCCAACAACATCAGGTAAACCAGAACGACGCTGATCCGATCCCGGATTTTGAGATTAAGATCGGCCTTCATGTGACCACTTTGCAGGATCAATCGCATCCAGGGGATACCCCGATCGCGGACATCGGTGCGCACCAGATTAGCAGGTGTCCAACGCTTAAAGTGAGTGACCATCATCTGTTTGTCGAGATGGATTCGCCCGCCAAATGTTTTCAGGCGGTAGCCAAGCTCAATATCCTCAATGGAAGGCCGCTTATAGCGGTTCGTATCGAAGCCTCTGAGTTCAAGGAAAATGTCGCGGCGAATAGCTCCACATCCACCCCAAAACGTGCTGGCATCTTCCGATGCCGTCTGGTGAACATAAGCATGCAGCAAGTTGCGATATTGACTCAGAAAATTCGAATCGCCGGGCTGAAAGTCGTAAGAACCAATGGCAGCATCCGGCGCGCCGTCCTGATCAAACAGAGCTTGCACACGACCCAGTGT
>JAIOHO010000318.1 GCA_019912905.1 Anaerolineae bacterium | reverse complement strand
GCTTCGGCGCGTATCAGAACGGCGCGGTGTTCATCTCCTACTTCACCCCGGAGGGGGACGTCGATTTTGGCTCCCTGGCGCGGGTTCCACGGCAAACCGGCGGTGCCCAGGAACGCGAGATGACGCAGGCGCTGCTGCGTTTGCTGCACGCTGGAACGTTCAAAGTCTACTTTGAAACCGGACACGACGAACTCGACCCCCTGGACACGGGTTCGCAGGGGTTATCGGGCGTCCATCTCGGAATGCAGGAGAGCGGGTTGGTGACAGGCTCGTTCGACCTGCGCGCATTGGTGGCAACCGGTCAGCCCATCCCACAGGATGCCTCCGCTGTGATCCTTGCTCGTCCCACTACCGCACTGAACGAAGCGGAAATCGGTGTGCTGGAAGCCTATCTCAAACGTGGTGGCGGGCTGTTTATCATGGCGGACGCGCTCTTTAATGAAGACGCATTTCTTTCCGGTGATACAGCCTTCAACCGCTACCTATGGGACAATTTCGGCATCAGCGCTCTGAACGCGGTCATCGTCGATTACAGCAGCAACCTGCGCACGCCGCTCGACATCATCGGCTACCAGGCCTACACCGGCACCGAAATCGGTGCTCGGCTGGACCCGGCCCAGGCTCCTACCCTGTTTCGGATTGCGCGAGCAGTGAACGTCAACGACGATCCCCCAGTCAACAATGGGCGCGTGCTGGTCTCGTCATCGGACAGCTATGGTGAGACGGATTTTCAGGCGCTGGCCGAGACCAACACGTTTGAACCGGACCCCGCAGTCGATCCTCCCGGACCGCTTGCCAGCGTCGTCTGGGCGTGGGATGAGGACACCGGCGGCAAAATTCTGCTCGTGGGTGACAGCGACTTTGCCACCAACGGCTTTGTCGGCAGCGCGCTGGGTAACGCGGTCCTGTTCACCGATGGGGTCGCCTGGCTGACCGGTATGAACAATCAAGTCAACTTCAGCCCACAGGCGTTCGTTACCGCACCGCCGCTCATCTTCATCAGCACGCAGACCCTCGACCTGATCGCCTTTTTGACGGTGATCCTCATGCCCGGTCTTTTGCTGATCAGTGGGCTGGCAATCTGGACCTGGAGGATGCGGCGATGAATAACCGGCGCAGCCTGCCCATGCTGTTTGTCCTGTTTGTGGTTCTGGCGGTCGCTGCCGTGCTCACGAGCCAGAAGCCCGAAACCCCGCCTGATACATCCCTTCAGGTGACGGTTGAAGTCACCGAAGAGGCGACCGAACTGCCCCAAGGCAATCTGCTGCGTGTCTTCCCCGATCTGGCTGTGCTCGATATTCAGGCAATCCGCCTTCAGGACCTCGAAACCGATCAGGAGCTGACACTGGTCCGCGACGCTCAGGGTCAATGGACTGCTCCCGATCTCAACGGCGAACTGGATGCGGAGGCGGTGTCCAGTTTGGCCCGCACACTCGTGCTCTTTCCCTACGCGCGCAGCATCAACATCGTGTCAGATACGCGCTTTGAGGACTATGGGTTAGCCCCCAGGCCTCAGATTCTCATCCAGATTCTGCTGGTCGATGGCGGCACACACGTCATCGCCATCGGTCACTTGAGCGAGGCGGGTTACAGCTACTATACGCTGGTCGATGAGCGCGATGAGATTTTTCAGATCGAGCGCGGTGCAGTGGATTTCTTGAAAAATCTGATCGCTTCGCCACGGGTGCATTTCAAGTTAGGGGCAAAGAGTTAGAATAGGAGGATGACAGAAGCAGAGACAGGTAATTGTTCAATGCCCACACAAGCGGACGATCTGAAAAAGCGACTACAAGATCGCGCATCTGAAGCCATAGAGAAACTG
>JAIOHO010000317.1 GCA_019912905.1 Anaerolineae bacterium | reverse complement strand
CCCATCGACGCTAGGCGCTCAGTCTGACGTCGTTCTTGAATCAATTGGCTCAACGTCTCTTCAAGGTCTACGGACAACAACGGCTGTTCCCGATCCAGCGCGTCCTTGAAGACCTTCAGTAGCGAAAGCCTCGACTCGTCGTCGACTGGCAATACCTGTTCAGGCACCGCCGGCTGTGCGGCCTTGCGCATGGGCGCGCTCGTTCGAGGCATCTTCTTCGCACGCAAGTAGAGATCCATCTGTTCAGCCAGCTCCGGATCAGTGTTGCGGTACTTGCGCACGAGCCTAGCCACGAACAGCCGAACGTCCTCGGTTTGCTCCGCGAGCGCCAGTCGGACCACCTGGGCTAAATCAGTTTGAAATTCGTTCATCTCGCCCAACATCTACATAACTCGTTGATTTTAATTTATTTGTTTAAATATAAAAATGGACTAGTTAATTGTCTCATGTTTCCTTGAAATTGTGAAGGCCGCAGGCTCAGGACGCTACCAGCCATGGGCGAAGCAGCAGAAGGGGGCGCCTGCTTAAAAGCTGTCGGCTTCATGGCGTTCCGACGTACCGCCGTCGGGCTCGCGGGCGTTGCCCCGCGCTTCATACCGATTCGCGGCCATGCGGCTTTAATCCCTGCCGCCTCCGTCCCTTCGGGCCTGCGCGCGCCGCTTGCCGTTGAGTGGAGTATGTGTGAGGCGGCCTTGCTGTTCCCTTCAACGTACCACGCCGTTCTCGCCGTCAAGGGCTGCGCGTGCTTGGCACGCTGGCGTCCTCGCGGCCGTCAGAGACCCCTGACTGCTGCGCTGCGCCGTGTACCTCCGGTTCCGGGCAATTCCGCCCGATTCGGACTGGAGCACGATCATGTCGCAACTTTCTCTTTCCCTCGATTCATCCCTTCTCGTTCGCGATGTCGCGGGCGACTATCGTCCGGCCAATGCCGACGAGGTGTTGCAGGCAGCCCAGCGTGTGCTCGCCGGGCAGATGCGCGGCTGCGAAGCGCTGACCTCGCCGCACGTGGTGCGCGACTTCCTGCGGGTCAAGCTGGGGGCGCTGGAGCACGAGATGTTCGCCGTCATCCATCTGGATGCGCAGAACCGTGTCATCGAATACGTCGAGATGTTTCGGGGCACGGTGAGCCAGACATCGGTGTATCCGCGCGAGGTGGTCAAGGAGGCCTTGGCCAGGAACTGCGCTGCGTTACTACTGGTGCATAACCACCCGTCAGGTGTGGCGGAACCCTCACGCGCCGATGAGATGCTGACACAGACGCTGAAGTCGGCACTGGCGCTGGTGGACGTGCGGGTGCTGGATCACCTGATCGTCGCCGGCAGCGCCATCCTGTCGTTTGCCGAACGCGGGCTGTTGTAGCCCAGGGGGGCTTTGCCCCCTTTTTGTCGCGTCCTTGATTTGAGGAAAAGCTGCGCGCTGCGCTTGCCTCCAGCCAGGCTTGCCGGGCACACGGTGGCGCCCACCGCGCGGGACGTTAGTTCGACACAACGGCAACCTTACCGTGGCCTTTTCTGGGCGTGTTAAATTCACGGTCCAGTCGTCGTATCCGCTTATCTTTAAGAGACGTCACTTCCCCCGTTCGCAGATTGACCCGGAAGGATTTCTTGACGAATAGGGACACGCTGAACAAATCAGCATTTCATTGAAGATGACCCGATCAGAGCGCAACCCATCGAAATTCACGCTGGATCGAGCGAGAAATCGCTGCCGAGCTGGGCTGCCACCGCCATTTTCCTGTCCCTTGCTGCCCATTTCCGCCTTTGTGCCCCTCTCAGGACGCACCTTGGGCACTGATCGCAAACAATCTCCGCTTGGCGATCAGCAGATTGGCCAGCCCGAACAGCGTAAAGAGTTGCGCCGTGTTCTTCGCCAGCCCCCGGTAACGCACCTTCTTCAGGCTGAAGATGTTCTTGATGATGTGGAACGGATGCTCGACCTTGGCACGCACGCTCGCCTTGAGCTTCTCGATTTGCTCGTCGCTGCGGCCCCGTTCGGTATCCGGCAGCGCACGGCGCTTGCCCGGCCGCAGGGCGACAACCCCTTTCACCGGGGAGGTCAGGTTCTCTTCCCGCTTCTCGACACCTTGGTAACCCGCATCACCCCAGGCATCCGCTTCCTCTGCCTGCAACAAAGCATGTGCCTGGGAGACGTCGGCCGCATTGGCCACAGGCGTTACCCCCGTATGGGTGATGCCGGAGTGGGCATCCACGCCGATATGCGCCTTCATGCCGAAGTACCCGTGGTTGCCCTTCTTGGTCTGATGCCTCTCGGGATCTCGTTTGCCCTCCTGGTTCTGGGTCAAGGACGGCGCGGCGATGATCGTCGCATCCACGACGGTGCCTTCCCTGAGCATCAGCCCCTTGACGGCCAGATGCACGTTGATGGCAGCGAAGATGCGCTGGGTCAGCTTGTGCGTTTCGAGCAGGCGCCGGAACTTGAGCAGGGTGGTGGCATCGGGCGCCGCCTCTCGGGAGAGGTCGATGCCGACAAAGCGACGGATAGCCTGGCTGTCGTAGAGGGCGTCTTCTGTTCCTTCATCGGACAGGCCGAAGCATTGCTGGGCGATGTCCATGCGCAGCATGCGTTCCAGGCCAATCGGCGGACGGCCTCGCCCCTCACCCTTGGGGTAGAACGGCTCGATCTCCGCCACCCGTACCGACCAAGGGGTCACCGCTTCGATCTCGCTCAGAAATCGATCCCGCCGCGTCACCTTCTTCTTGGCGGCGTATTCCAGTTCAGAAAAACTCGCTTGCATCGTCGTCTTCCGTTCAACTTTCAG
>JAIOHO010000027.1 GCA_019912905.1 Anaerolineae bacterium | reverse complement strand
TGGCAGCGAGCAGCTCCGCCGCCGCCCGATGAAACGCATCATCGCCCCGCTGCGGCTGATGGGGGCAGACATCAGCGGCACCGATGATCGCGCCCCGCTGAGCGTGCAACCGGCGCATCTGAAGGGGATTCGTTATGAGCTGCCGATGGCGAGTGCGCAGGTTAAGAGCGCGGTGCTGCTGGCCGGGTTGTTCGCGGAAGGTGAGACGGTGGTGGTACAGCCCGGCCCGGCACGCGATCATACCGAGCGCATGCTGAGTGCCGCCGGGGTGAACCTGATCACCGACGGGAATACAGTGACCCTGCGGCCCGGAAATAGTCTACAGCCGCTGGATTTCAGCGTGCCCGGCGATTTTTCCTCGGCGGCCTTCCTGCTGGTGGCGGGGGCGATTGTGCCCGACAGCGACCTGACCCTGACCAGGGTCAATCTGAACGAGACGCGCACTGGCCTGCTCGATGTGCTGCTGGAAATGGGCGCGGACATCACCGTAATGAATGCGCACCTGGAGGCGGGCGAACCGGCAGGCGACATCCGCGTTCGCTGCGGCACGCTTAAGGGCGTCGAAGTCGGCGGTGAGACGGTCGTGCGGATGATCGACGAATTCCCTGCCTTGATGGTAGCTGCGCTGCGGGCCGAAGGCCGCACGGTGGTCCGTGATGCTCAGGAACTGCGAGTCAAGGAGACCGACCGGTTGGCCGTTATGACGGCAGAACTGCGCCGGTTGGGGGCGGACATCACAGAAACTGAGGATGGCTTCATCATCGACGGTCCGCAGACGCTACGCGGCGCGCGGGTGGATGGGCATGATGATCACCGCGTCGCCATGAGCCTGGCGGTCGCTGGATTAGTCGCCGCAGGGCAGACGGTGGTTCATGATGCGCGCTGTGCCGGAGATTCTTTCCCTGGGTTTGCCGAGACGGTGGCCCGGTTAGGCGGTCAACTGGTCGAGCAGGGCAGCCCCGCCTGAAGTGGGTTCTTTTTGTCGGATAGGCCATCGCATGATAGATTTGTGGACACGCTTGATGAGGTCGTCTCGCATGAAGGGCAATCGAAGCGCTCATGGGTGAACTCTACAAAGTCGGCGTGATTGGCTGGCCGATCGAACACAGCATCAGCCCGCCGATGCACAACGCGGCGTTTCAGGCGCTGGGCCTGACGAACTGGTCGTATGATCGGATGGCGATTCCGCCGGATGTGGTTGGGCCGAGCCTGCGGACGCTGCGGGACGAAGGCGGCTACGTGGGCCTGAACGTCACCGTGCCGCACAAACAGGCCGTGATGCGTTTTGTCAAACCGGACGAGCGAGCGCTGGCGCTGGGCGCGGCCAATACCATCGACTTTCGGGATAATACCGCCACCAATACCGATGTCGCCGGGCTGATCGACGATTTGCGGGCCAATGCTGTGGCGTTGGAGGGGGAACACGTGGTCGTGCTGGGTGCCGGTGGCGCGGCGCGGGCCGCCGTCTACGGACTGGTTCATGCTGGGGCGGTGGTCAGCGTGGTCAATCGCACACCGGAAAAGGCGCAGGTGATGCTGGCCGACCTGACCCTTTCGGCAGGCATTCGGGGTGTGCCGACGCGGTCGCTGGCGGAGGCGGCGCAGGACGAGGTCGCGCTGATCGTCAACTGTACCCCGGTGGGCATGTGGCCGCACGAAGAGGCCTGTCCCTGGCCGGATGAGGTTCCTTTCCCTTATGGGGCGACGGTGTACGATATGATTTACAGGCCGCGCCAGACTCGCCTGATGGAAAAAGCAGAAGCCAGCGGCGGTCGAGTGATCGGCGGGTTAGGAATGCTGGTACGTCAGGGGGCCGCTTCCTTTGCCATCTGGACAGGGGTCGAACCGCCAGTTGAAGTGATGTTCCAAGCCGCCGAAGCTGCCTTGGCCGCGAGACAGTAGGGGACAAGAAGATTTTATGGAAACACGTAGGGTCGATTTTGCCGGGAACGGCGATCGGGTGCCCGGTTATTTAGCGAAGCCGGATGGCGCTGGCCCTTTTCCGGCGGTCGTCGTCCTTCAGGAATGGTGGGGCCTGAACGCGCATATCAAGGATG
>JAIOHO010000316.1 GCA_019912905.1 Anaerolineae bacterium | reverse complement strand
GGTCACGGAAAAGGCCATCTGGAATCTGGAAGGGCCGGTGATTCGCGTGACCATGGACGCGGGCATTATTCCTTTTAACGCCACCCTGGAAGCCAATCTCCTCCCCAATAAGGAGCGGGTCATCGCTGCTGTGCGTCAGGTGATGGAGCCATAAGCCATGAAAACCCTGGTATTGGATGAACCCGGTCATTTCACCCTGACCGATACGCCGGAACCCGCTGGACTGCCCGCAGGGGAAGCGCTCATACGGGTGCGGCGCATCGGGATTTGTGGCACGGATCTGAAGGCGTTTGAAGGCAAGATGCCGTTTATCGAATATCCGCGCATCCTGGGGCACGAACTCGGTGCGGAAATCGTCGAAATCGGGCCGAACGATCGCGGCCTGAAGCCGGGTGACCGGGTGTCGATTGAACCGTATATGAACTGCGGCACCTGCATCGCCTGTCGCCGTGGCAAGACCAACTGCTGCACCTCGCTGAAAGTCCTCGGCGTGCATACCGACGGCGGCATGCGCGAATTCATTACTGTGCCGGTGCGCAAGCTCCACAAGTCTGACGTGCTGAGTGTCGATCAACTTGCGTTGGTCGAGACCCTGGTCATCGGCGCGCATGCCGTGCGCCGCGCTCAACCAGAAGCCGGGGAATACCTGGCGGTCATCGGGGCCGGGCCAATCGGTCTGACGGTAGTGGCGGCGGCCAAAGCCAGTGGCGCGGAGATCATCATTATGGACATCAACGACGACCGGTTGGCTTTCGCGCAGCAGCAGTTGGGTGTGGAACATGCCATCAATGTGATGGATCACCCTAAAGAGCACCTGCTTGACCTCACCTCGGGCGATCTGCCGACCCAGGTGTTCGACGCGACCGGCAACCTGCAATCCATGAACCAATCGTTTGATTATGTGGCGTCGGGTGGCAAGCTGGTGTTTGTCGGCCTGATGAAAGAAAACATCTCGTTCAGCGACCCGGAATTTCACCGCCGCGAAATGACGCTGCTGAGCAGTCGGAACGGTACGGCCAGCGATTTCAAGTGGGTGATTGACCAGGTGGAAGCGGGCGCGATTGATACACAGCCCTGGATCACCCATCGGGCGTCGTTCGAGACGATGATCGACCAGTTTCCTGGCTGGCTTGACCCTGCGACCGGGGTGATTAAAGCGGTCGTCGAAGTCTAGCCATCAGGGACCGCAGTTCTGTGAAGCGGGAATAAAGTTTAGTCATGGGGAATAAAGTCTAGTCATGACTTTTGAAATTCAGACCTTTTCTCGTGACTACAAGTCTGATTCCGTGTTCAAGAGAGCTGCGCTCGGTAAAGGGTGCGACTCTTTGATTCTGTAGCTAGGCTGGCGATGATTTGCCACATACTGAATTGTGCTATATCGACTTTTTCGATGTGGTCACGAGTTGAACGCTTAACGCGTGTAATGTGTCGGCGAGAGACTGTCCTGATTTCATTAGGGTGAGCTTGTTTTCGTGGATGGCTAACGTGGAAATGATCGGATGGCCGAGGAAGGCTATCGCTGCCTGCACTTGCTCCTCGGTGTAATAGACCCCATGAAGTCGGGTGACCAGCATCCCGAACAGTTGCTCCCGAGGGAGCGGCTGTGTTAGCCCATGTGTGTAGGTCACACGGAGCAGATCCACCAGGTTGATTAACAACTCACCCCACTGGATTTGTTGAGCTGCCCAATCAGCGAACCCAGGTGGTAACTCCGTGATGCGACCGATGGCCGCAAACAGGTTGCGTTGAACCAGCAAGTTCATGGGTTCGAATGCATACTGACGCAGCCAATCGGCAAGGAGCGGTACAGTCAACAGGGCAATGCCACTCGCTTCGGCGTGTCGGATAAGCTTGCTGCCCGCAAAGTCTCCCGCAATCACCAGAGCATAATCAGCCTGATGCTTGTGGCGATGTTCCTGGATGGTTGCGACCGACAGGTCACGCAGGATGCCGGCGTAGCGTGATTTGGCATCTACAATGACCGTATAGCTCTCAGGCCCAATCAGAGCGTGCAGCAATACATCTGTTTCGCCTGGTCCGCCCAGTTCGGTGACCTCAAAACCGAGAAACTGGAACGCCAGGGCGATGGCTTTCTGGAAACGCTGCGGTGTGTGACTATCCATGGATGCTTCATGCAGCTCCTGGCCGATCCGCTGTGCTTGTGAACTGGGCTGATTATCGGTGACTTCCGATTGATGGCGGATCATATAGATGATTGGT
Organism: Anaerolineae bacterium; assembly: GCA_019912905.1. Classification (GTDB taxonomy): domain Bacteria; phylum Chloroflexota; class Anaerolineae; order Aggregatilineales; family Phototrophicaceae. The sequence continues at coordinate 1,175 of JAIOHO010000316.1, read as the reverse complement.
GGATGAGTCTCCGCGACCTCCAAACCATGTGGCGTAATCTGATAGTAGCGTCCGGTCGTCTGTTCCACACAGCCGAGGGCAAGCAGCCAGTTGGTGTAGATTTGGGCTGTAGCGATCACGCCCAGATGGGGGAAATAAGGCCCCAGGGTCGTGCTGATTTCCCGCAGATGGAGTGGTTTCTGGACATTTGCATAAACCGCAAGGATCTCGCGAAAGCCAGCACACCAGACCAATAGGAATCCGCTCAGCAATTGCTTTTGCTGGGCGGGATCTGCTGTTGCGATCTGCTGTCCAAAACTGGTGAGTCGGAGTTTTCCAACAGGTACCGGCTCGATGAGATTCGTTCGTATTAGTATTTGCACGTAGCCCTGGATGCTTGAGCCGCTGACACCAAAGCGGTCGATGAACCAGCTGATAAGCTCATCGCGGGTGACGACAGATTCCTGGGCAAGCCACAACAGGATTTGGTTGAGCGTGTGCAAATAGGATTGGTTTCCCCCGGGAAGCGAACTGAGGGTGCGGAAAACACGCTGCGAGCGCATTGTCGCGGCTCCCTTGCTGGAAAGCGGGGCGTTCCGTATCATCCCGGGAGAATACAAAACGCCCCATGATTCAGTTCCGGGGCGTGAGAATCGCAAGGGACCGGGTTATACTTCACCCAGCTCTGCCACCGTTACCCCGGTGGTATGAGTTAGGCTCGCCAGTGTGTGCTACCACATTGGCGGGCCACCTACATGCGCAATATTAGCATGTTATCTGGGAAACTGGCAACCAGTTTATTTTACGACTACTTGGATTTCCGTTTTACGAGCATATATTCGAGTGATTGACCAGAATCCGTTAATTGAGGGTAATATACGGTTTGAGTGCTATAATTGCTATTAGAATTTTCACTCATATGGTTGTGTAAAAGTCATTTTTCTAATGCCTCAAACCGACTATAACGAAGCCGATACCTGCCTGAATCTGATCAACCCAAAGTTGTTTCAGGCAGGATGGCATGAGCCACCACATTCTCTCACCCGCGAGCGCCCGTTCACGGATGGCCGTATTATTGTCGATCAAAGTGGGCATCGGCGTGGTAAAAGGAAGATTGCGGATTACGTTCTTCGCTACCGTCATGACTACCCGATTGCAGTGGTTGAGGCGAAACGTGCAGGCTTACCGGCTTCAGA
>JAIOHO010000315.1 GCA_019912905.1 Anaerolineae bacterium | reverse complement strand
GTATATATATATTCAATAAGTGAGGTATATCAGAAATGACACGCACCTACCATTCTCGCCGCCGGACCGAAAGCGCCGTGCGCACCCGGCAGACCATCGTCGAAGCTGCCGTCAGGATGCACAGTCAGGGCATCACGACGTTATCCGCAGTCGCTGAGGAAGCCGGGGTATCGCTGCCCACCGTCAACAAGTATTTCCCAACCCGTGAGGACCTGTTCACAGCCTGCACCGGTCATGTCGCTGCCAACCTGGGCTATCCGTCGCAGGAGGCGCTGGCGGCCATCGCAGACCCTGGCGAACGGGTGATCACCGTCGTGCGCGAAGCCTACCGCCTGAACGAAACCACGTTTGGCACGACCTGGACCGGCTACGTGTTAGAGGCCGAGTCTCCGACGCTGTCACAGGCGGTTGCCAGCTATGAGGACTCGATCAATTCGCTGGCCGACATTTTGCTGTGCGATTGGTCGGGCGACATCAGCGACCCGGAAACGATGAGGCGCTTTGTCCGGGCGATGCTCAGCCCGCTGACCTACCGCGCGCTGCGCCTCAAAAATGGGCTGGCATTTGACGATGCGGTAAGACACGTGGCACTGGCGCTGGCCGGAATGCTGGACATCGAGCTTCGGATGGACCTGCTCGAATAACCGCAAAGGGCGGAGTCGTCTGTCTGCTGCCCTCGATGTGATCCCTACTTACGGTTCTTTCAGGCGAATATTTCGCAACGCCGGGCATCGTGCAGGATGCACCGTTCTTCAATGCGCCCTGCCGCTGCGGGGCCGCTGCCTGGCTTTACTTCGTCTTGCCTCGCACAAACAGGAGGAATCACCATGTTAGCTGTTCATCTCAACGAAGTGTCGTTTCAGGAACCGTGGGTAGAAGGTGTGCCCCACCAACGCCTGCGTTTCGTCTTCCCGCTGTTGGGCCGAGGGCCAGAAAACGAAGCGAGTTCGCTGGTCTACTTTGAACTGGAACCGGGGAATGAACTGGTGCGGCACACCGACAGCGCCGAGGAGCTGCTGTTCATCGTGGAGGGACGCCTCGAGGTGAGCGTCGGTGACGAAACAGGCATCGTCGAAGGGCCAAGTTTCGCCCTTGTGCCAGCGCTGGCTCCGCACGGAGTGCGCAACATCGGGTCGGAGACGGCCAAGGTCGCCGGTTTCTTTGCGGCGCGCCATGTCATCTCCCATTTCGACAGTGTATGGCAGCCAATCGGCACGAACGTCGTCGACACGGAAGCCATCGAACAGGCGCTGTTGGCCTGAACAAGATACGGCAACTGGACACGGGGGCACATCCGTGTGCCCTCGAATCCGCTTCTGAAGAATAGATTTCTTTCTGGGAGTAAGCGAAATTTTAGCATCAAGTGGAGGAGAGGACATGAACAAGCAAGTGGTCATTATCGGAGGTGGTTTCGGTGGATTGTATGCGGCCAGCCGTCTGAAGGATGCGCCGGTCGATGTCACACTGATCGACCGGCGCAATCATCATCTGTTTCAGCCGCTGTTGTATCAGGTGGCGACCGGGGCGCTCTCCCCGGCGGATATCGCCACGCCGCTGCGGGGCCTGCTCAAGCACCAGCGGAATGCGCGGGTAATGATGGGTGAGGTCGTCGATTTCGACACCGACAACCGCCAGGTGATTCTGCGCGACGGCACGGTTCGCTACGACACGCTGATCGTCGCTTCCGGGTCCGGCAAGAATTACTTCGGCAACGATCAATGGAGTAAATGGGCACCAGGCCTCAAGACGGTGGAAGATGCGACCGAAATCCGGCGGCGGATACTGGGCGCGTTTGAGGCGGCAGAACGGGAGTCAGACCCGGAAGCGGTGCGGGCCTGGCTGACGTTTGTCATCATCGGTGGCGGCCCGACCGGGGTGGAGATGGCCGGGGCGCTGGCGGAAGTGGCCTACGAAACACTGCGGCACGATTTTCGCAGTATTAACCCCGCCGACGCGCGCATTATTCTGGTGCAGAGTGGAGACCAGATTCTGCCGATGTATCATGAAGACTTATCGAATCGGGCGACCGCGATGCTGCAACGGCTTGGCGTCGAAGTGCGCACCGGCGGACGAGTCACGGACGTGAATGCGCACGGGGTCACCCTGTCGTCCGGCGACCAGCAGGACTTTATTGCGGCACGCACGGTGGTCTGGACGGCAGGAGTCCGGGCTTCTTCGCTGGGTAAGGCGCTGGCTGAGTGTACCGGCGCAGCGCTGGATCGCGGCGGGCGGGTCGTTGTCGAACCGGACCTGAGCGTGCCAGGACATCCTGAGATTTTCGTCATCGGCGACCTGGCTCATGCCGCCCACCAGACCGGGGAACCGCTGCCAGGGGTGGCCCAGGTCGCTATCCAGCAGGGGCGCTATGTGGGGAACGTGATCCGGGCGCGCCTGCGTGGGGCAAACATCCGCCCATTCGCCTATCAGGACCGTGGGAACATGGCAATTATCGGGCGCGGCGCGGCCATCGCGGAGATCGGCAAGCTGCGTCTGTCGGGTCGTTTAGCTTGGCCTGCGTGGTTGGCAATCCACCTGATGTATCAGGCGGATGTCGAGAATCGCATTCTGGTCTTTATCCAGTGGTTGTGGAACTACCTGACGCGCAGTCGTTCCGCGATGCTCATCACCGACCGGCAGCCGTCTGCCACGACGACGCAGACACGTCTGAGCGTCAAGCTGGCAACCGACTCGGGGACCTGGCCCCGCATCGGCTGAGATATGCTCCTATCTCCTGGCGATCTGCGTGATCGTCCCACCCTGCCCGAGGCTCTGCTGTGGATGAACGGCCCCAACAGAGCCTCTCTCTTGTTAAAAAAGGCTGTTTTTGAGGCCCAATACGGGTAAAATCTGAACCTGGCATCAGGGGTACGGCGGGCGGAAGTATTGCGATGGCGAACCATGACTTTTGCCATAGCCCGTGAATCTTCACTTTTCTCAAGGAGAAGAGCGATGTTTGAACATGTTCCCCAACAGGTCGAGAATGCCTTCCTCTACTTCCATTCTGCGGGCACCTCCGCGGTCGAACTCGAACCCTTTCTCCCCCAGTGGATTGATGCCTTGCCCCATACCTACCTCTGGGCAGGCGATGGCGTCATCAGCGGGTCGCCGTTAATGCGCCAGGGGCTGCATTACGGTGCGGACGCGAAACATTATTGGTTTACTTTCCCCATGCAGGATGCCAGCAGTCCCGAAAGTTTTGCCAGCCATGTCGAGGCGATGGGCGCAGCATTGTCGTGCGCCGGGGCTTACGTCAACGCGCTGGCCGATCAGGTCATGGCCCGTTTCCAGCTTCCTGCCCGGAAGGTGGTGTTGTGCGGATTTCAGCACGGCTCGTGTATCGCATTGGCAGCCGCCATGCTGCGAAAGGTCGATCCGTTCGCCATCACGATTCTGTTCGAGCCGTATATCCTTGAAAGTTACTATCTGAGGGACGAAGCACCTCTCCCCCAAACCGCTGTGGTCTGTATCGAAAACCAGCATATTCGCAGCAGAACGCAGAATTGGATTCACCTGGAAACCGATCGCGTGTTTCAGACCTACGGCCTGGTCGTGCAGCAGCTCACCGTCGAAGGCGGCGGCGACGCGCTGGATTCGACGATGATGGCGGAAGCGGTCAAAATCATGCAGGCGCTTGAGGCGGATGGGCTTTGACACGATGACCTCGACGAACATCCCCTTTCTGACGACTGAGGATCTGATTGATGGGTTCCGGCAGGCCGGGCTGTTTGCCGGGCAGACGGTCATCGTGCATACCTCGATGAAAGCCTTCGGCTGTTACCTCATCGGCGGGGAGCAGGCCGTCGTCGATGCGCTGATGGCCGCCCTCACGCCGCAGGGGACGCTGGTGATGCCGACTCACAGCGCCGACAACAGCGACCCGTCCACCTGGCGCAAACCGCCGCTGCCGCCGGAACAATGGGACCTGATCCGCCAGCACATGCCCCCGTATCGACCCGAAAGCACGCCCACCAACCGCATGGGGCGCATTAACGAATGTTTCCGCTCCTATCCCGGTGTGCTGCGCAGCGCGCATCCGGCCTTCTCGCTTGCGGCCTGGGGCCAGCACGCCGCCTTCGTCAGCGCCAATCAAGCGCTCGATAACAGCGTCGCCGAGCAGTCCCCGATCGGGCGCATTTACGATCTGGACGGGTGGGTGTGCCTGATGGGAGTGGGGCACGATCACAATACGTCGCTGCATCTGGCCGATTACCGCGCGCGGTGGCTGGGCAAAATGCCAGAGTATAACGGTTCGGCGATGTGGGTGGATGGAAAACGCCAGTGGGTGACTTACTACGATGAATCAGTTGTGGCGGAGGACTTCGAGATGCTGGGGAGCGATTTCGAGGCGGAAACGGATGCCGTAAAAATCACGATGGTGGGGGCAGCGGTGCTGCGCGTGATGCGCCAGCGCGTCCTGGTGGATTACGCGGTGCGCTGGATGGAGGCCCATCGCCCGGCCAGCCTGCGCCGCAGCCAGGCTTGAGCGATCTCACCGTAATCCCGTATAATCATCAAAAAGAATGAGGACCGACTTATGAGCGACCTGATTCTTCGGGATGATCTCGCCGCCCGGATTCGCGAAATTGCCCGGCGCGAAAATCGTCCGGTCGATTCCGTCGTCGAGGCGCTGCTGACACGCTATACGCTGGAGGCCGCAGCCTCGCCAGAAAATGAAGTCGATCTCGAAACCCGCCTGTATGAACTTCGCCGTGGGCTGTACCGCATGGCGCGTGAATACTGGCAGCAGGTGGGGGACAGCGAGCGGCAGACATTAAGCGATACCGACCTGGATGAGCAGTTCTGGTTGATCGATCACGAGGGTATCCCGCGCTTAAAATCGGATCAAGGTCATTTGAATCTACCGCCCGATCCCCTGGAAGCGATTATGGGTGTCTTTGATGACGATGTGACCGACATGTCCACTTCAGTGAGGCAGACGATGGCGGAAATCTGGCGACAGAAAAATGAGCGTCCTGATTGATACCAGCTTCCTGCTGGCCGTATTTTATCGAAAAGATAAGCATCATGAGCTGGCCCTTCGGGCGAGCAGCATGCTGAGGAGCGAACGAATCGTCGCGGCACCAGCGATTGTCGAGACGTTTTTCATGACTTTTGCCCGGGTCAATTATGCCCAGGCCATACGTGCCTTCGAGCATCTGACAACCTCTGGTTTTCGCGTCATTGATCCTGTGGCTGAAGACATGATTCGGATGCAGGCGATCATGAATCAATATCGTGATGCTGAGCTAGATTTTGTCGATGTCGCGCAGATGGCAATCGCAGAGCGGCTCAATATCCGCCAGGTTTATACGTTTGATCGCCGCGATTTCAGCCTGTTTCGTCCTAAACATACCGAATTTCTAGAACTGCTTCCCTAATCGGTGGTATAGCCTGCCAGCAGGAGGCCCCTATGTTCGACTCGTCTACATTGCTCGTATTTGTCGCTGCGGCTGCCGCGCTGCTGATTACCCCTGGCCCGGCGGTGCTGTATATCGTCACCCGCAGCATCGATCAGGGGCGGATGGCTGGGATCGCGTCCGTGTTGGGGATCAGCGTGGGGACGCTGTTTCATGTGTTTGCGGCGGCGCTCGGCCTGTCAGCCATTCTGGTATCCTCGGCGCTGGCGTTCGATCTCGTAAAATACCTGGGCGCGGCCTATCTGATCTATCTGGGGGTGCGCAAGCTCACCTCGAAAAGCACGGAATTCCTGCCCGCGACTGTCGAGAAACAGCGGCTGTCGCGCATCTTCCGCCAGGGCGTGGTGGTCAACATCCTCAACCCCAAAGTGGCGCTGTTTTTCTTCGCCTTCCTGCCCCAGTTCGTCAACCCGGCACGCGGTTCGGTGGCGCTGCAAATGCTGCTGCTTGGGCTGCTGCTGGTGTCGATGGGCCTGTTCAGCGATGGCATGTATGCGCTGCTGGCCGGAACTGCTGGAAACTGGCTGAAGACAAACCGCCACTTCCTGCGGGCGCAGAAATACATCACCGGCACGATTTACATCGGCCTGGGCCTGACCGCAGCGCTGGCCGGGACGCACCGCAGCCAATGATCGCGCGCCGCCTGCCGAATAATCCGATCATTACCGCCGAGATGCCCGGTGCAGACCCGGAAATGCGCACCAATATCAACGGCCCGTCGCTGATTCGCGTGCCCGATTGGGTGGAAAATCCGCTCGGCCAGTATTACCTGTACTTCGCCCATCATCACGGCCAGCATATTCGTCTGGCCTATGCCGACGACCTGAACGGCCCCTGGCGCATCCATGAGCCGGGCGCGCTCCACCTGGAAGAGACGCACTTTGTCAATCATATCGCCTCGCCCGATGCTTATATCGATCACGCCCGGCAGCAGATCCGGCTGTACGTGCATGGGATGGTGACCCGACCGGAACAGGCCCAGGTGCAGCCGGAAATCGACGAGCCGATGTTCCGCCAGCAGCGCAGCCGGGTAGCGGTGTCGAGCGAGGGCCTGCACTTCAGCGAGCAGCCTGAGATTCTGGCGGCGGCTTATCTGCGAGTCTTCGACTTCAAGGGCATGGTCTACGGCATCACCATGCCGGGGTTGCTGTACCGCTCGCCGGATGGGTTGGCTCCCTTCGAGCGCGGCCCGCTGCTGTTCGGTGATGATGCGCAGCGCGAAGCCTCCTTTTTCCCGCCCGGTCAGCCCTCGATTCGCCATCTGGCGGTTCTGGCCGAAGGGGAGATGCTGCGCGTGTTTTACTCCCGCGCCGGGGATCAGCCCGAATGCATCCTCATGAGCGCAGTCGATGCCCGTTCCGACGATTGGCATGAATGGCAGCACAGTCCACCGCAGATCATCCTCACGCCCGATGAACCTTACGAAGGCAGTGATCTACCCCTGAAGCCCTCGACGCGCGGCTCCGATCTGGAACCGGTGCGCGAACTGCGCGATCCAGCCGTATTTCAGGAAGATGGGCGGACGTATCTGCTGTACAGCATCGCCGGCGAGCAGGGCATCGGAATCGCAGAGATTCTTGAACAGCCCACCCTCTGACCTGATCTCCTGAGCTAGGGCTGCTGCGCCACCGTAATGACAACGTTGCCCTTCTTCTGGCCTGTATCGACATAGCGGTGCGCCTCGGCAGTCTGTTCGAGTGGAAAGCGCCGGTCGATGACGGATTTGAGTTTTCCCGCCTCGATCAACTCTTTGAGAAACTCGAGATCTTCTGGTGTTCGTTTGGCAGGCTCCAGGATGACCTTCTTGCGGCTGGTCCGCGAAATCCAGAATCTTTGAAGCATCGCAGACAGACTGGGGTTCGCCAAGAGATAGCGTCCACCCGGCCTGAGCGATTTCAGGCTGCGTGAAAACGTGTTTTTGCCGACCACATCAAAAACCGCATCATACGTTTCCCCACTTTTGGCAAAATCTTCCTGGGTGTAATCCATCACCCGATCCGCGCCAAGCGAGCGCAGCAGGTCCAGTTTTCCACCGCTGTCTACCGCAGTCACTTCCGCCCCAAAGTACCGGGCAATCTGGATGGCAAAAGTCCCGATACTTCCGCCCGCACCAATAATGAGCAGCTTTTCGCCGCGCTGGATGCGGCCTATTCGCAGGAAGTGGAGGGCCTCAAGTCCTCCGGTCGGCACGGCAGCCGCTTCCTCATAGGTCATATTGGCGGGTTTGAGTGCCAGCACCCCATCGTCCGATTCTTCCGGCAGACAATTGTATTCTGCGTAGCCGCCAAAACGAAAACCGGTCGCCCCAAAAATCTGATCGCCGACTTTGAATCGTGTCACCGCTTGGCCGACGGCTTCGATTTCACCGGCCAGTTCCTGCCCCAGGATAATGTTTCTGGGTTTGATCGGCCCCATAAAGAGACGCATCGGGAGTGCCAGCCAGAATGGGAATCTGAGGCCACGAGCCTCACTGTCCCCGGCGGTGACGCTTGACGCATAGACCCGGATCAGGACTTCATGGTCCTTCGGGGTTGGTTTTTCGACCTCCTGGAGTTGAAGGCCATCCGGTGATCCGTATTTTGTCCAGACCACTGCTTTCATAAATACTCCTTCACTCGTCCTGAATTGATCTCCTCTAGGCATGGTCTAAAGTGATGACGACTTTCCCCTGTGGGTGGCCTTCTTCATAGTACCTGTGAGCCTCAGCGGTCTGTTCCAATGGGTAGCATCGGTCGATCACCGATCTGATCTTTCCCGCTTCCGCAAGCTCTCTGACGAATCTGAGATCTTCAGGTTTTTCGAAGGACAACGCGCATAATACTTTCTGGCTGCCGCTTATTGAAGTTCGCAGCATCTGAAAAAGGTGTTTCATCTTGAAGCTGGCTAGAAGATAGACTCCGTTGGGCTTGAGTGCGCTCCTCCAATGCCGAAACGAACTTTTGCCCAATACGTCAAAAATGAGATCATAGGTCTCACCACTTTTGGTGAAATCCTCTTTGGTGTAATCAATGACCTTATCTGCTCCCAGAGATTTCACCAGTTCCAATCTTGGGGTACTGCACACTCCTGTTACTTCTGCCCCAAAGTGGTGCTTGGCGAGTTGAACAGCCGCTGAACCGATGCCCCCGGAAGCGCCGTTGATCAGGACTTTTTGTCCGCGCTGAATATTGACCTTTCTGAGGAGATTCAGCGCGGTCATCCCACCATACGGCAGGGCGGCAGCTTCCTCAAAGCTCAAATTGGCCGGTTTGATGGCTACCATCCCATCTTCAGGCATACACAGGTACTCAGCATTTGCGCCGAAGCTCTGACCAAGATAGCCAAAAACCTGATCGCCAATTTTGAATCGTGTCACCGCTTGGCCGACTGCTTCGATTTCACCGGAAAATTCGGCTCCCAGAATTCTTATTCTTGGTTTTCTCACACCGATGGCTATTCTCGCGGGAAACCAGAGTAAAAAAGGCATATTGAACTGGCGAGGGGAGATTTTCCCAAAATTACGAGCCAGAACATCTCCATAATTTACCGGCGTCGCCTGAATTCTGATCAGAACTTCATTGTCTTTCGGCGTCGGTTTTTCGACCTCCTGAAGCTGAAGAACTTCGGGTGGTCCGTATTCTGTGTAAACCACTGCTTTCATGAGTATTCTCCTCCATTTACTTTGATACGGTGATTCAATCTCCGAATAAATCTGCCTGAGCAAACCCGGAAACGAAAGTGAATGAACTGAGCCTTAAAGCATCAGCCGTGCGCCAGGAAACACGACGGCGCATCAGGGAGGGCCAACAGCGTGACCCAAGTGATTTTAGGCGTAAAAAACGCGAACAGTACGGATAAGACGAGTAAACCGATTACGGCGGGGCCCGGATGGGCAAGACGTCACGGAATATCGCAGGATTCCATCAGGTAGAGGACCAGATTATGCCTGCGAGATTGTTGTCGGTCAACACCCTGATGCAAGAAACTTCTGATAGGTTGAGGCAGGAGACTTACGATAATGGGTTTTGGTCACGCGTTCAGCAAGGTGAGCTACTCGGAACCTTTTGCAGCGAGTCGGGCGTAATGCGCGATGACTTCATCCATCATGGCGGGCCAGGTCTGCGTCTCGGCAAAGGCCCGGGCCGTCCGCCGCATCGAAGCCATACGGGTCTGATCCTGGGCGATCTGGCGAATGCCGGACACCAGCCCGGCCACATCTCCCGGCGCGAAGGTGTAGCCGGTTTCGCCCTCGGCGATCACGTCCATCACGCCGCCGACGCGGGAAGCGACCACCGGCAGACCCGCCGCCATCGCCTCGACGACCACCAGCCCGAAGGACTCCAGCGCCGAGGGGAAGACGAACACGTCGGCGCTGGCATATGCCTGCGACAGCGCCTCACCTTGCAGGTAACCCATCCACTGCACCGGCTGCCCGGCAAAGGTTTTTTCCAGCTCAGGGCGCAGTGGCCCATCCCCAACCAGCGCCAGCCGTGTGCCGGGCACCTGTTCCAGCACCGCTTTGAGATCATACAGCCGCTTCTCCGGCGAAATGCGCCCCACATACAGCAGCAGCAGGTCGTTGGGATGACCGCCGGATAGGGCCGTGCGCATGTCCGGGCTGGCAAAGCGGGGGTTAAATTTCTCGGTATCGACGCCGCGCCGCCACAGGCCGACCTCCGCGGTCACACCGATGTCGCGCACCCGCTGCTGGATGAACCGCGACGGAGCCAGATTGTAGTCGGCCTGATTCATGATCCAGCGCGTCAGAAAATTGATGGTCGGCTCGATGAAGCGGGCATTAAACGGCCCGACGTAATAATGCTGCGCGATGCGCCCATAGTCGATGTGATAGGACACCAGCGCGGGCCAGTCGGTTCGCTGGCGGAGAAAGGCATAGGCCGCCAGCCCGAACACCGACGGATGGATGAAATGGATCACATCCGGGTTGAAGGCGCGCAGTTCGCGGAAGGTGCGCGGGGTGGGCAGGGCCATCTTCAGATCGGGATAAAACGGGAAGGGCAGGCTCGGGGCGGTGATTACCGGCGTCTGATTATAACGCTCGATCGGCCCCGTATTGGGCGAGAAGACCAGCGTTTCGACGCCGCGTTCGGCCAGATGATCGAGCAGCAGGCAGATGACGGTCGTAATGCCATCGACTTTGGGCAAAAAGGTATCGGTAAACAGGGCCACGCGCATCGGGCTTATCCGCCGCCGGTCAGGGTTGAGCCTGCATCCGCGCCAGGACATCGGCCCAGGCGGGCGTGCGGTGAAGAAAGTCGAATTCCGGGCAGCGTTCCGTGACTTCGCGATTTGTCCAGCCGCGATCCACCGCCGCATGGAGCAGGCGCGTCGCCTCGTCCGGGTGTTCGGTCGCGGCCTGGGCGCGGGCTGCGTCGAAATAAATGTATGGCGGAAACGCATCGCTCAGGGCCAGAAGCTGTGCATAGGCGGCTGCGGCCTGCGCATACTGCCCGGTTTTGAGGGCGTTCATGCCGGATTCGGCCAGTTCGTGGGCGCGGCTGAAAAAGCAGAAGAACATGGCATAATCGCGCTCTTTGCGGAAGCCGACCTTTTCTGCCGTTTTCCACGAGCCGTTATTATCCTCGTCGCAGTGCCAGCCGACTTCGGTGAATCCGTTGGTCAGCGCAAAGTCCACACAGGCTGCCGCCGTTGTCGCCGCCAAACCTCGCCGCCGATACTCTGGTCGCGTCTGGATGCCGATCTCGCAGCGGGAGCCGCTGGCGCAGTCGGCCACCGACCAGCTTACGACCTGATCGCCATACAGCGTGCAGAAGCCGAATCCATGCGCCCGGTAATTCTCACGACTGCCCCAGTTGTAACGAATCCAACTGCGAATGTGGCCGGGGATGTCGAGTTCTGGCGCGTCCAGCAGGGGGTCGTCGATGCGCTGGACCGAGAAGCCAGAGGGAACATGTTCGCGCCAGTCGCGGTAGGCCAGTTCGGTGCAGACATAATGCCGCCGGGGATGGATAAAAACTGTGCGCGGCGCGAAGATGTCGGCCATGTGCTGCGCCCAGGTGTCGGGATGGACGCAGGCGTAAAAGGCGCCACCTTCGACTGTGACGTCGTCGTTGAAATAAGTCTCTTGCAGCCACAGGTTGAGATCGGCGATAAAGGCCGCATTCGTCGGGCCGCCCGCCAGATGATACCCCTCCACACTCTGGATCAACGCGGCCTGCGGGTGGGTGGGGTCATCGACAAAAATGCGCCCCGGATTTACGCCGTCGAACAGGGCCGGGATGCTGACGTAGTAGGCGGCCAGTTCGTCAAAGAGCGGGCGGACTTCTTCATAACGGCGGACATCCAGTTCGTGTTTCAAGAATTGACTCCTAGTTCGGGTCCACACCATCAGCGAAAGCGCTTCGATTATAGCACTGAGCGAGGGCCGGGTTGAACCGTTGTTTTGTCTGGATCGGGAGTGCTGCCTGCGGCACTGCATGATGTGTACAAGCAGACAACCGGGCGAAGTGGATGATCCACAGACCCCGGAATCGGGTAAAATAGAGATAGGTGAATAGTCAAGGATAAAGCGGATGCCCGGCCAGATCGAAGATCAGATTGAAGAGATTATTGGTTCAGAACGCGGGCCAGAGCCGACCCTCCTGCATTACATCGTCTGGACGATTTTCGGGCTGATGGGCCTGCTGTTTGCGGGCCTGATGCTGTTTGTCCTGTTTATCGCTTTGCGCACCGTGCTCCTCTATGGAATCGGCAGCTTATTTGGCACGATTTAACGCCCCCAATGGGTAGGGGTCTGATGCGCTTTTTCGCACATTTTCTGGTATAATTAGAATAAATGTTCTACTGTTAGCCTGTGCGGAGTGAGCGATGAAACCTACCAATATCAAACAACTTCAAGCCCAGAGCCGCCGGATGCAGGCCCGCCGTGTGGACCGGCATACCCTGGCGGTTCAGAGTACCTCGAACCCGATGGCGAATCATATTGTGACGGTTGAATTTCATGAGGACGGCACGGTTCACGCCCGCTGTACCTGCCCCTGGGCGATCAACCGGGGGGTCGCCTGTACCCACGTGATGGCGGCGCTGGAATACCTGGCGGCGATGAAAAACCGAACGCTGAGTTTCTGGACGTCGGAAGAAGAAGCCCGGCGGCAAAAACACCGCGTCTTCTACCTGACCCATAACGACCATGACGATGAACAGGATGAGGGCGTGTGGATTACCAGCCGCGTAGGGTGATGCGCTGAACCCGGACGAGGCCCCTAAAAAGGGCTTCGTCTTTTTTTAAGTCACGGAATTTCCATTCGGACTCAGGGTTGGTTTGGGAGTGTCGCACCCAGCGCTGTGACCAGGTCTGCCAGCGCCGCGCCGGGTACCTGATGCAGCACCAATCCGGCGACCAGGCCATCCTCGTCGAAGGTGAATTCCGCCGAGGACTGGGGCAGCGCGAGCTTTTTGCCGGTCGCCGGAATAATTACCGGGATACCTGCCGGGTTGAGATCGAGCGTGCCATCATGCGTGCCGTGGACCGCATACCTGGCCCGCAGCACATGGTCGTGCTCCTGCGCTTCGGTAAAGTTAAAATCGAAGTCGGAAAACGCCTTAAAATAGGCGGCCAGCAGGTTCAGCAGACCTTGTTTATTGAGCGGGTCCGCATTGCCGGTCAGCTTAAAATCGCCGCGCAGGTAAGCGCCGATCACGGTCAGGTCATGGCGATCAAAGGCATCGAATAACTGATGCGCAGTTTCTGAAATGGGCATGTTAGTTTCTCCACTTCGCCCGCAGACAGCAACTTCTTGAGTATAGTGGCGTTCGGCTCAGGATACAAAAGTTTTGCTGTTTCGGCCTTCGGGATGGATGGGCAGTCCGAAGCGATTATGAGCGGGGCCTAACCGCTCGTTTAGAGCTTCCTGAAGTTTCGTTGCTTCCGGGTGATTTCTTCCCCATAATGAGCGGGGAAAACGATCAGCTTGGGGCAGGGATTCATGAAACAACATATC
>JAIOHO010000314.1 GCA_019912905.1 Anaerolineae bacterium | reverse complement strand
CAGTTTCTCTATGGCTTCAGATGCGCGATCTTGTAGTCGCTTTTTCAGATCGTCCGCTTGTGTGGGCATTGAACAATTACCTGTCTCTGCTTCTGTCATCCTCCTATTCTAACTCTTTGCCCCTAACTTGAAATGCACCCTGGCCTATTTGCGTGGTGCCACCCTGCGGAATAAGGGTCTCCACTTTCCGGCAGCGCGCGGGTGGGTGGTCGCGGTAAATACATCAGCTTTCGGACCGGTCTTTCAGCCGCTGGATGAAGTGACCCAGGTCGATCGCCAACTGCACGAAGATCGCCAGCATAAAGCCGATGGCGGCGATGGGCAGGCCGGCATTGGTGGCGACCTGAATGAACAGCGTGTCGGTCGGTTGCTGCGTGAGCAGGGCGACCAGCAGCGGCAGCGCCAGCACGGTGCCGCCGAGGATGCAGGCCGCGCTGAAGATCAGACCGGGCGGGCCGGTCAGCGTGGTGGTGATGATTGGCTCCAGCGACCAGCCGATCTGACGGCGGCGCAGGCCGCACGTGCCATAGAGGACCAGTGCCACGCCTGCCAGAATCGTAAGTGCGGTCTCCACCCGACCCCCTGTCCCATCTGATTCCGTCGCTCAGGCACCAGCTTACCCGAAAATCGTCGGCAAAACAGCGGTGAACACGCCTCGCAGCATTGGTATAATGCGCCGTTATGAAACGAAATCATGTGGTTCTCATTCTCGTCGTCCTCGCCGTCTTTTCAGGTTTGCTGGCGCTCGACCTTGCCAATCACGGGTTGGCCTGGCGCGTGTTCTGGAACCTGACCGGCGAAGAAGCGCCGCTGGCTCAGATTCGCGGCATGGTCGAATGGGCCGGGAACTTCACCCGCGTCCAGCCGCGCACCGACCCGATGGTCCCCATCGGCCACACCACGGAAAATCCCTACGGCATCAACATGTTTTTGCAGGAGGAGGTCGAGCCGGAAAAACGTGAACGCATCCTCCAGATGGTGGCCGATGCCGGGTTCACCTGGATTCGCCAGCAGTTCCCCTGGGAAGACATCGAGATTCACGGGCGCGGCGATTTCGAGGACCGGCGCAACGACCTGAACGGCGACGGGACTATCGACACCGTGTCGGCCTGGAACAAGTACGACCAGATTGTCGAGCTGGCGGACCGGTACGACGTGCGCCTCTTCGCCCGGCTGGATAATCCCCCGGCCTGGTCGCGCAGCAACCTCGACGCCGGGGATTTTGCGCCGCCCGATGACGTGCAGGATTTCGTGAATTACGCAACCGCCATCGCCGAACGCTACCGGGGCCGCATCCAGTATTATCAGGTGTGGAACGAGCCGAACATCTACCCGGAATGGGGCAATCAGGACGTCAGCCCGGAAGATTATACCGACCTGCTGTGCCGGACGTATGCCGCGCTCAAGGCGGTGGACCCGGACAACGTGGTCATCAGCGGCGCGCTGGCCTCCACCATCTCGCTGACCGGGCGCGACCTGAGCGACACCATCTTTTTGCAGCGCATGTATGATGTGGGTGCGGCAGACTGCTTCGACATCCTGGCGGTACAGGGCTATGGCTTCAACAGCGGGCCGACCGACCGGCGGATGCGTCCGACGACGATCAACTTTGCCCATAATCTGTACCTGCGCGACCTGATGGTGGCGAATGGTGATGAAGCGACGCCCATCTGGATCACCGAGGCGGCCTGGAATCCGCAGCCGCGCGATCCGTCGGTGGTGACTTCGCTCTATGGCAATTACGGCATCGTCACCGAGGAGCAGGCGGCGCGTTACATGCCGCTGGCCTACCAGCGCGCGCAGGAGGAATGGCCCTGGGTCGGGGCGATTTTCTACTGGTTCTTCAAGCGCCCAGCGGATTACGAGATCAATCAAAGCTGGTACTACTTCCGCATGGTCGAGCCGGACTTCACGCCGCTGCCCATATATGACAGTATGAAGGCGTACATCACGACGCAGGAACCGGTGCTGTATCCCGGGGTGTATCAGGCCGAGCACTGGGCGGTTTCTGTGCCCGATGCAGCGCAGCTGGTCGAGCGGCCAGGCGCGGAAGAGGACGTGGCCGTCCTGACCACCGAAGCGACCTTCACCACCTATGGCACGGCGGTCTGGCTGCGCTGGCGTGGCGGCGGGGAGGTGCTCGAAGTCGAGCGCGACGGCGAAAATACGCTGGCCGGTGGGCACTGCACGCACGAACTCGCGGTGGACGAGTGGCATCTGACCGTGCTGTGCAGTTCGCTGACTCCGCAGCAGCACACCTTCCACATCGTCCCGGTTGCCGAGGATGACCCGCTCTATCTCGATTCGATCACCGTGCTCGACCGCACCTACGCCAACCTATACCCTCTGCTGGCCGGGGTCGTCATCGGCGTGGGGATGCTGATGTGGGTGGTGTTCCAGGCACTGCGGGAAAGAAACAGAAAATAATGATGAAACGCAAAGACGCTAAGACGCTAAGTAGAAGAGATTGTTTCCCTTCTTTGCGCCTTTGCGCCTTTGCGTTACTCGTTCTTTTTCTGGCGGCGGTTGTGCGTTTCCACCTGCTCGGCAGCCAATCCTTCTGGAACGACGAGGGCAACAGCTACGTGCAGGCCACCCGCGCCCTGACCGAGATTCCGCTGCACGCCGCGCGCGACATCCACCCGCCGGGTTATTACTGGCTGCTGCATGGCTGGCGCTTGCTGACCGGGGACAGTGAGTTTGCCCTGCGGTCGCTGTCCGCCTTTGCCAGCCTGCTGACCGTCGCCCTGACCTTCACCCTGGGTAGACGTCTGTACGGGGCAGTCGCCGGGATTGCCGCCGGGTTGTTCGTGGCCCTCAACACCTTCCAGATTTATTTCGCCCAGGAAGCGCGCATGTATGCGCTGCTGGCCCTGTGGGGGACGGCGGGCATGGGCGCGCTGGTGAGATTGATCACCTCACCCCCGGCCCCTCTCCATACACGGCGAGGGGAGAAAACATGGTGGGCGCTGGCCCTGGCGCTGATCAACGCCGCCGGGTTGTGGACGCAGTATGCCTATCCCTTTGTGATGCTGGCGCAGGGCGTGGTGTTTGTCGTGTGGTGGGGGGAACGTGTCCCTCACCTCCATCCCCTCTCCCTCAGGGCGAGGGGTTTAGGTAATAGGTTTCTTCCCTTCTCCATGAGGGAGAAGGGACCGAGGGATGAGGGCCATGCGGTTCAGGGTAAATTGTGGAATCCATTCCTTGCTGTGTTGTACTACATCCTCGCTAACCTGCTGACCCTCCTGCTGTATCTGCCCTGGCTGCCGACGGCCCTGAACAGTGTGACAGCCTGGCCCAGCACCGGCCAGCCTGTGCCCCTCAGCGAGGCGGTTGGCGTGATCGTCGGCTGGTTTACGCTGGGAATCACCTCGCGCGTGATGGATGCCAGTTGGGTGGCCGTCGGGCTGTTTCTGCTGCTGTTCGGGCTGCGGGTGGCGCATCCGGTGCGCGCCTTGTGGCGGTTGATTCTGCCGG
>JAIOHO010000313.1 GCA_019912905.1 Anaerolineae bacterium | reverse complement strand
CTGCGGGCGCTGCCTGCGGCCAATGGCACACGCGAACTGGCCGAACGACGCGATGCCTTTTTCGCCCGGCGGGATCATTTCGAAAACCTGTTTCGCCGCGTGGTGCAGACGGGCATCGACCAGGGCGATTTCGCAGCAGTGGACGTCCCCGTGTTTACCCGTACCCTGCTGGGCGCGAACAACTGGGTGGCGGTCTGGTATCGGGAAGGCGGGCGGATGAACGGCACACAGATTGCGGACCAGATCACGGAGACGTTCCTGCGGGCACTGCGGCCATGACCGAACGCAGGAACCTGATCGTCAGCCCCCTGCCGGACTGCGAGCCGGAGATTGGCCGCCTGCTGTGGATGCTGGAGGACTGCCGCCAGCGAACCCGCAGTGCGCTCGACGGACTTAACCCGGCAGTGGTCGATTGGGCGGGCGGGGTCAACAGCCACAGCATCGGCACCCTGCTCTATCACATCGCGGCCATTGAACTGGATTGGCTGCACACTGAAGTCACCCAGGGTGGTTTGCCCGACCCCATCTAGACTCATTTCCCCCATGACGTGCGTGATTCTCAGGGGCAGCTCACCGCAGTGCGCGGTGTCCTCCTGGACGACCATTGGCACCGCCTGGATCTGGTGCGCGGCCTGTTACGGGATACCTTTAAGCGAATGACGCTGGCCGATTATCGACGCCCGCGCATGCTGGATGATTACGACGTGACGCCCGAATGGGTGCTGCATCATCTCATGCAGCATGAAGCCGGACACCGTGACGAACTGGAGGCGCTGCGCATGCTGGCGGAAACCGATCTCAAGTCGACCTGAACCATGAACCGACAAGGAGGCATTCATGCAGCGAATCCTGATTACTGGCTCCAACCGGGGCATCGGCCTCGAACTGGCGCGGCAGTACGCGGCGCGCGGCGCGCAGGTCTTCGCCACCTGCCGTGACCCCCAATCTGCCGATCAACTCCACGCCCTGGCTCAGGCGCATGCGGACAGGGTTCATCTTGTCGCGCTGGACACCGGCCATCCCGAGTCGATTGCGGAAGCAGCCTCAACCATCCACGCACAAACCGACGGCCTGGACGTGCTGATCAACAATGCCGCCATCAACCCGCGCGATGACCGCCTGCGCGCCTTCGGCCAACTGGAACCCGACCCGATTCTCGACGTACTGCGCGTGAATTCGATCGGTCCGGTCCTGGTGACTCAGGCTTTTGCGGACTTGCTGCGGAGGGGAAACAGTGCCCGCGTCGTCAACATCTCCTCCGGCGCGGGATCGCTGGAGCAGCAGGCGAACGGCTGCGGGTATACCTACCATGCCAGCAAAGCGGCGCTGAATATGTTCACCCGCTGTCTGGCAGGGACACTCCAAGCCGATGGGATCATCACAATCGTGCTCAACCCGGGCTGGGTCAAGACGGATATGGGCGGCCCCAACGCCACCCTGGAGGCCGAGCAGTCGATCCGCGGCATCCTCGACGTCATCGACAGGCTGACGATCGACGATAACGGCGCGTTCTGCCAATGGGACGGCAAGCGCCTGCCCTGGTGACCACTGGGAGAGCGACTTTTATGCAGCGGATTCTGATTACCGGCTCCAATCGGGGCATCGGACTCGAACTGGTGCGGCGCTATCTGCGGCGTGAGGACACCCTGATTTTTGCGACCTGCCGCAACCCGCAGGCGGCGGCACCACTCCAGGCGCTGGCGGCCCAGCACCCCCACCGACTGCTGATCCTCAGACTGGAGGTGACCGATGCAGGGCAGATTGTCGAAGCGGTCACGGCGGTGCGGATCAAGGTCGATGGGCTGGACCTGCTGATTAATAACGCCGGGACGTATGCCGGGCGGGTAGGCGATGCCGATCCGCAAGTCACGCAGTTCGGGGCGCTGGAAGTCGGACCCATGCTCGACATGCTGCGCGTCAACACCGTCGCCCCGCTGATGATGGCCCAGGCATTTGCGGACTTGCTGCGCCGGGGGCACAATCCCCGTCTGGTAAACGTCTCGTCGGATGCCGGGTCGCTGACGATGTGGGACGGCGGAGCGTATACTTATCCCGCCAGCAAGACGGCCCTGAACATGTTCACCCGCTGTCTGGCGCATGATCTGCGGGCGGACGGCATCACGGTCATTTCGCTGCATCCCGGCTTTATCCAGACGGACATGGGCGGGCCGCGCGCGACGCTGACGCTCGACGAAGCCATCCCCGGTGTGATACGGGTCATCGACAATCTGGCCCCAGGCGACAGCGGTCAGTTTCTCAACTGGGATGGGAGCCGCGTCCCCTGGTGAAAAATAGCCGACACCCTACTGATGTGGAGTTGCTGTTCATTTAAGAAGGCACTCGTTGTCCCAGTAACTTTTGTGGTTGCTCTTTCAACCAGAGTGGCAATCCTCGCTTATAGAAATTGAATTGCTGGTGACGATAAGGATCAAACCAATGGCATTAACTGTCCACGGCACGTATGTCGCAAAGAAGATTGATGAGCTTTCGGACGGCAAAACGCTTCACATTCTAGATATGGGTTGTGGAAAAGGTAATGTGATTGAGGGGTTGCTCCCAAAAGGCCATGCCATGTATGGTTACGATTTTGAGAATCGTCGGACCGCGGCCAGCGAAAGACTCAGACCATATTATCAAGAAAACTTTGACAATTACATCAAATTTGTAGACGATGAGCGGAAAATACCCTTTGCCGATCAGCAGTTTGATCTCATATATGCTATACAAGTATTCGAGCATGTCCGTTTTCTAGATAGTATGCTTGCCGAATGTGCTCGAGTCTTGAAGCCAAGCGGGAAACTGATTATGACGTTCCCTCTGGCTACAGCGCCCATAGAGCAACATGTAAACATTCCGTTTGTGCAGTGGCTTCCGCCCGGTAACTTCAGAGTACGGTATCTGCACCTTTGGTATTGGCTGCGACTGCGCCCTCGACTGAACAAGATGTCACCTTATGAAATGGCTGTATCGCGTGATAACTTCCTGAGAAACCAAACCTATTATCGTTTTCTGAACGAATACCTATCTGTAGGTGCGTATTTTTTTAGTCGGTTCGAGATCGACACTCAAACGACACTCAGGACGAAGCTTGCGCTCGTAGCCGATCAGGGAGTACCGTGGAAGAGATCACTTGCTCAATGGTTACTCAACATGGATGACCGTTCCTTTAATACGTTAGCCAGTATGGTTAGTCACTTCGTCAACATAACTCTGATCTTTTGTGATCCCCAATAGATGTGCAGCATGTCGCCAAGTCTCCTTCTACGCGAGTTCCTGCCTTGATGACCTGTTATACTGTCGCGTATAGGACTTAAGTTTGCGCGAGCGACCGACTGACTGCCCTTAGAAAGGCCAGACTCCTTATGCCCTACCACATTCGCAAAGCAGCGGTGATCGGCTCCGGCACGATGGGCGGCGGGATTGCCGCGCTGCTGGCCGGGGTGGGCATCGAAACTATACTGCTGGATATTCCCGCGCCCGAAACAACCCCGGATTCACCTTTCGCGCAGCGCAACGCCATCGCCCTGAACGGCCTCAAACAGATGCAGGCCGCGCGCCCGGCGCAGTTATTCCACGCCGATGACCTCAACCTGATTACGGTCGGCAATATCGAAGATGACCTGCCCAGAGTCCGCGAGGTGGATTGGGTCATCGAAGTCGTGGTCGAAAAGTTGGACGTCAAGCAGAATCTGATGGCGAAGCTGGCACACCTGCTTGGACCGACGACCATCCTCTCGACCAACACCTCCGGCCTGCCTATCGCGCAGATCGCCGAGCCGCTGGCGGAAGATCAGAAACGGCGCTTCCTGGGCACCCATTTTTTCAACCCGCCGCGCTACCTGCACCTGCTCGAACTCATCCCGCACAAAGACACCGATCCCGCCGTCCTCCACTTCATGGCCGAATTCGCCACCAGCAGGCTCGGTAAAGGGGTCGTGCGGTGTAAGGACACGCCCAATTTCATCGGCAACCGCTTCATGTCGATGCTCGGCATGCAGGCGATGAACTATGCACTCGATCACGGATTGACCGTCGAAGAAGTCGATGCGCTCACCGGGCCGCTGATCGGACGCCCCAAGACGGCGACGTTCAACCTGAACGACCTGGTCGGTTTCGATGTGGCCGTATACGTCGCCCGCAACCTGTACGACGCCATCCCCGACGACCCGGCCCGCGAGGTGCTCCATCACCCGAAGGCCATCGAACTCAGCCAGAAGCTGCTGGATAAGAACTGGCTGGGGCGCAAGACCGGCCAGGGATTTTATCACCTGCGCCGCAAAGACGATGGCAGCCGCGAATTGTGGGCACTCAACCTGGAAACGCTGGACTATGAACCGCCGACCGCGCCGCGCTTCGAGAGCGTCGGCCAGTATCGTAAGGTTGAGCCGCTGGGCGAGCGAATCCGCCTGCTGATGCACGCTGACGACCGCGCCGCCCAATTCCTGTGGCATCATCACGCCTTCTACCTGGCCTATGCCTCCCGGCGTGTGCCGGAGATTACCGAATCGATCGTCAACATCGACCGTGCCCAGACATGGGGCTTCAGCCACGAGATGGGACCGTTCGAAATCTGGGATGCGATCGGCGTTGAGGAAACCATCCCGCAGTTTGAGGCCGCCGGGTATCCGGTCGCCGAATGGGTCAAGGAGATGGTCGCCGGGGGAAACCCCACCTTCTACCGGCGCGAGGAAAACGGACTCGTCTCCGGTTATTACAGCCCGGCAGTAAAACGCTACGTGGCGCTTGAAAAAGACCCTCGCGTCCTCACCGTCGAGGACCTGCGCGCGCGGGGCAAGGAAATCGCCCGCAACGGCAGCGCCAGCATTTTCGACCTGGGCGACGGCGTGGCGCTGTGGGAATTTCACAGCAAGCAGAACACCATCGACGATGACCTGATCCAGATCGGCCATCAGGCGGTCGAGATGCTCCATCACGATCAGTTTGACGCGCTGGTGGTCGGCAACGATGGCGAGCGTTTCAGCATCGGCTTCAATCTTTTCCTGGCGATGATGGCGATCCAGAGCGGCCAGCTCGACCAGTTGGAGGCCAAGCTCGATACGCTGCAAAATCTGGCGAACGCCCTGCGC
>JAIOHO010000312.1 GCA_019912905.1 Anaerolineae bacterium | reverse complement strand
TTGGGGTGAGGGCCACAACAAGCGGCAAGGTGCATCACAAACTCTGAAGCTATAATCAGGCCAGACTACTCAATCTCATGCTCAGGAGGCGTATGGCTGCGGTGATTGTCGAAGAACGCCCGGATACCGTGGATGCCATGCAGTTAATCGAAGAGCTGGAAAATCATCTGGCCCCGCTGTATCCGACCGAAAGTCGGCACGGGTTCAGCGTCGACAAGCTGCTGCGGGAAGGCGTCGCCTTTTTCGTGACGCGCCAGGATGGAATCCCGGCGGGCTGCGGCGGAGTCAAGCTGTTTGGCCGCGACTATGGCGAAGTCAAGCGCATGTACGTGCGCCCTCAGTTTCGCGGCTTCGGCCTGGGCAAATTGATGCTGAATCATCTCTGTGAGTACTGTGGGCAGCAGGGGGTGCACGTGGTCCGGTTGGAAACCGGCATCTACCAGTTGGAAGCGATTCAGTTATACGAGCGGGCGGGTTTTCAGCGGATACCGCCATTTGGGAATTACCGGGAAGACCCGTTGAGCATCTGTTATGAAAAGCGGCTGACCGTGTAGGCGAGCGTGCCATGCTTCCTGTTTTGGCCCTCATCCCCGGCCTTCTCCCTCATGGAGAAGGGGGAAACCCCGGCATGATACGTCGAAGCCCCTCTACCCTGAGGGAGAGGGGTTTGGGGTGAGGGCTAAAAGCAGACCTGATCATCTGCTTTTGCCTGAAAAGGTCCTATCAGATTTCGCAGAAGTTTGCTTGGGCAAGGCAAGCCTTGCCCCTACCGGGTAGCTGGTGAACTGCGCACAGGACAACCACCGCACCGAGATCACCTTTTTGGAGAAATGGACTCGCTCATGACCGCCTTTTTGACCAAGACAAATTTATTCGAGCGCGGGGTAGGGGACTACACCATGTACCGCATACCTGGCCTGTGCATGACCCCCGGCGGCGTGGCGCTGGCCTGGACCGAGGCGCGGCATGGGCGCGGCGGCGATTGGGATGACATCGACATCGTCATGCGCCGCAGTTTCGATCACGGCCTGACGTGGGACGAACCCCGGCGAGTGGTCGATCACCGCGTCTTCGGGCCGGGGCCGGTCCACAACTGCAACACCATCGTGGATACCGTCACCGGCGAGGTGCACGCGCTGTTCTGTTATCACTACGCCCGCGCGTTTTATATGAAATCGACCGACGATGGCGCGACGTTCAGCGACCCGGTGGAGATCACACCGACATTCGAGAAGTTCCGGCCCGAATATGATTGGGGCGTGCTGGCGATCGGCCTGCCGTGCGGCATCCAACTGCGCAGCGGGCGTCTGCTGGTCCCGGTGTGGCTGTCCGTGTCGAAGACGACGGCGCACATCCCCAACCGCTGCTCGGTCATCACCAGCGACGATCACGGCCAGACCTGGCAGCGCGGCGAACTGGTGCCGGACATCGTGCCCAACAACAGCGAGACGGTTGCCGTCGAACTCGAAGATGGCTCGGTGCTGCTCAACATCCGCAACCGGGCCGGTGTCCGGCGGCGAGTCTATTCGATCAGCGCCGATGGGGTGGGGGGCTGGTCCATCCCGCAGATCGACCCGGCCCTGCGCGAACCGACCTGTGAGGCCAGCCTGCTGCGCTACAGTTGGGCCGAGGCGGGCCGCAGCCGTATCCTGTTCTGCAACCCGGATAACGACGCGGGCAAGGATGCCAAAGGCAGTGAACAGTTCCTCACGCGGCGCAACGTCACCGTCAAACTGAGCTATGATGACTGCCGCACCTGGCCGGTGTCGAAAGTCATCGAGCCGGGTTACTCCGGCTACAGCGCGCTGGCGGTTTGCCCCGATGGGACCATCCTGTGCCTGTTCGAGCGCGGCAAACCCGATGGCACCGACACCGACGACTACCTGACCCTGGCCCGCTTCAACCTGGCGTGGCTAACCGATGGAGCCGATGCCGGATGACCGCCCCCAATATCCTGCTGATCTTCGCCGACGAACTGCGCGCCGATGCGCTCGGTTACGCCGGAAACGCCATCGTCCAGACGCCCAATATCGACCGGCTGGCGCACAGCGGCACGCGCTTCAGCCAGTGTATGGTCACCCAGCCCACCTGCACCCCCAGCCGCGCCAGTATCCTGACCGGTTGTTATCCGTCGGCCCTGAAGTCGCGCATGGTCGGCTGTGTCACGCCGGATGACCCGCGTTTTCTGCCGCGCGTCCTGACGCAGCACGGCTATCGCACCGCCTCCATTGGCAAGATTCACCTCGTCCCGCAGCGCGACGAACCCGACGCTGTGCAGCAGGCATTGGACTCCGGCGGCGATTATTACGGCTTTCAGGAAATCGATCTGGTCGATGGACACGGCGATCACTGTTTCGGCCCGCAGTACACGCCCTGGCTGGCGGCTCAGGTGCCGGACTGGGAGGATTGCCTGAAGCAGCGCCAGCGACTCCAGCCCGGCCTGGACTGTTTTACGTGGGAGCTGCCGCCGGAAGTGCATTCCAGCCGCTACATCGCCGACCGAGCGGTCGATTGGCTGAATCAGGCGGGGGAAACGCCCTTTTTCCTGCACGTCTCGTTCCCCGACCCGCATTATCCCTTCGTCGTGCCGGAACCTTACGCCAGCCAATACGCCCCGGCAGACATGCCCCCGCCGCTGCCGCCCGTGACCGCATCGAGCGATCTGCCGCCGCTGCATCATGAGGTGTATTTCAACCGGCCCGGCGAACATTTGCGCGACCACGTCATCGGCACGCCGCCGCGCGAATATGCCGCCTGCACCACCGCCGACTGGCAGCAGGTGAAGGCCACCTACTACGGCATGATCACCCTGCTGGACGAGCAGATTGGGCGGATTCTCGACGCGCTCGATGTGGTGGGACTGGCCGAAAATACGCTGGTGCTGTTCCTGTCCGATCACGGCGACTACCTGGGCGATCACGGCTTTTATGGCAAGGGCCTGCCTTATGACCCGGTGCTGGGCGTGCCGCTGGTGCTGCGTGGGCCAGGGATCGTCCCCGGTCAGGTGATCGACTCCGTCGCCTCGACGCTCGATCTGGCCCCGACGCTGCTGGATTTTGCCGGAGCGCCGGAACCGGAAGGCGTGCAGGGTTTCTCGCTGCGGCGGGCGCTCACCGGTCAGGCCGAACCTCAGCGGCAGGCCGCGCTGACCGAGAATGACGACGATTTTGTGCCGATGCGCGCTCGCACGCTGACGACCGACCGCTGGAAACTGACGGTATATGCCAACCAGTGGGAGGGGGAGTTGTTCGACCGGCGCAGCGACCCCGCCGAGATGATCAACCTGTGGAATCAGGCGGACTACCAGCCGATTCGCCAGCGGCTGACCCAGGCGCTGCTGGACGAAGTCATGGCAAGCATCGACATGCGTAACGGGCGCACACAGCCGCCTGCCGCGCCGGTCCCGAAATGGGCCAGCGGACCACGGATGGACTGACCGCGCGCAAGCTTCAGCAATTTTGCTGCGCCGCTATGAGTAGGCATAAGGTCGGTTGGCAAATCAACTCAGCAATGCTATCCTAGCATGCGGCAGGAGAGAACCATCTGAACATGAAGCTCGCAGCGAGGTATGATGATGCGTCGATTTGTCTCCATTGCATTTGC
Organism: Anaerolineae bacterium; assembly: GCA_019912905.1. Lineage (GTDB taxonomy): Bacteria > Chloroflexota > Anaerolineae > Aggregatilineales > Phototrophicaceae. The sequence continues at coordinate 887 of JAIOHO010000312.1, read as the reverse complement.
CCTCCTTTTTCTTTTGTCAGCCGTCTCGTTTACCCATTGGAACGTCCAGGCGATGCCAGCCGAAAGCCTGGCCCTGGTGCAGGATGCCCCCAGCCTGGCCGGTAAAAATATCTATTTCTCAGAAGCGTTCAAGGAAGCCAGCCAGTTCGACCGCTCGGACGCGGGAATCTCGCGCTATGCCGGTCTGCTGCGGCTGATGGGCGCGAACCTGTTCACGCTCGAATGGCGCAAGGGGATTCCGGCCACTGCGGATCTGGTGGTCATCCCCGGCCCAACCTCGGACCTGGCACCCGATGTGGCCGCCCGTTTGTGGGCGTATATCCAGCGCGGCGGGCGCGTGCTGCTGCTGGTCGATGCCGTCGATGAACGCGGCAACCCCAGTCGGGCGCTGCCCGCCACCAAGGGGTTGTTCGAACTGACGTGGAACGACCTGGGCCTGCATGCCCTGGATGACGTGGTGGTGGTCGAGGGCGCGGTCCGCACCGTCGATGTCACCGAAACGGACCGCGACGGCAACGTCACCGCCCAGTACAGCATCGACTCGCCGGAATTGTCGCTTGGCTTCGAGACCGGCCTGGTCAGCGAATCGCACCCGATCACCGAGGGGCTGGACATGGGAGCCTCTCCCGCCAGTGGGGAAGGCGACAGCAGCGACGCCGCATTGTCGCAGTTTGTATTCTGGGGCGCGCGATCGCTGGAAATCGACGCCTCGCTGCAAAATCAGGTGGTCACCCCCCTGATCTTTGTCGATCAGCCCAACCTCTACGGCGAAACCGATTACGCCACCTACGTGCGCACCAACGGCGCGGTCGAGTACAACATCGGCAGCGACAGCGCTCGCGGCCCGCTGATCCTGGCGGCATCGCTGGAGAACCCGACGGTGGGGT
>JAIOHO010000311.1 GCA_019912905.1 Anaerolineae bacterium | reverse complement strand
TGTGCGCAGGTTCGAGTCCTGCCGGGGGTAATGTCGTCTGGTCGCGCAGGGGATACTGCGCGATTTTTGTTTTGTGGAAAAGAGGAAACCATGTACATCATTCTGGCGCATGGCGCGCTGGGGAGTTGGGATGAGGTCATTTACCTGTCGATTGCCGTGATTTTTGTCGGCTTCATGGCGATCAGTTGGCTGCGCAGCCGCAATCAGACGATTGATGAAGACCCCCCGGTGGAAACCTCGGACCAACCATCCTCCGATCACTTCAAGCTGGATTGACAAAGCGATGCGTTGTCGGGCTGTGCGCCTTGCGGAGGGCACCTGCCGGACGCAATTTTGACTTTTAACTGACATAAAATTATAATTTATATAATTTACTGGACTTTCTGGAAAACTATATGAACCTCAAAGAGATCTTAAGCTTCCTTTTGATTGGCTTGTTCCCGTATTCAGCGCCGTGCGACTGAAGCCATGACGACGCCTGCGCTCAATGATCATGGCGAAACGGGGCAGTCCCCTGCCTGCTGCTGCGAACCTTCTCATTCGATAACCGGCCAGCCCTCGATGTCGTCGTCGGCATTGAGTTAAATAACACGCTTGAGGTAAACCACTATGCCAACAGTTATTCTCTACTGGTCGCCCGGTCGCACGGACGAACAAAAGAAGGCGGTCGTTGAGGGCATGACCGATGTGCTGGTCGAGCACGGGGGGGCGCGCCGCGAGGACGTCCTGATTATCTTCCAGAATATCGAGACTGGCGACTTTGGGCGCGGCGGCAAAGTCGGCTCGCCACCCAAGATGAACACCGACTAACTGTTCAGCACCCGGTCCACATAAGCCGCAGACAAACCGGTATACTGCGTTGGGTCGAGCAGCGAATCGATGGCTTCAGGTGAGAGGTGGGCGCTGACGGCAGTGTCCTGCTTGAGCACCTCAGCGAACGGCTGCCGCTGTTCGAAGCTGTACATGGCCGCCTCGTAGATGACATCATGCGCCTGCTGCCTGCCGATGGCAGTGCCCAATGCCAGCATGACCCGCTCGGCCAGCAGCAATCCGCCGGTGGTGTTCAGATTGCGCAGCATGTGATCGGGATACACAATCAGGCCGCTGAGGACGCGCTGCATCAGTTCCATCGCGCCGTGAGTCATGACGCACAGTTCGGGCATATAAGCCCATTCCATCTGGAAACTCGACCAATCGCGCTCATGTTCGTGCAGCATGGCATCGACCGCCGTGGCCGCGTGCCGCCGCGTCAGCCGTGCCAGAGTCAGGATTGCCTCGCACAACATCGGGTTGCGTTTGTGCGGCATGGTGCTGCTGCCGACCTTGCCCATTTCGAAGGGTTCTTCCACCTCGGCAAACTCGGTCTTTTGCAGGTCGATGACTTCGTGGGCGATTTTGCCCGTCGTGGCGCACAGCATGGCGATGATACTGGCGAACTCGGCCAGGTGATCGCGTGCGGTGTGCCAGGCAATCTCCGGCACGTTCAGCCCTAACTCGGCGCACAGGGCGGCGTTGATCGCCATCCCCTGATCGGCCACACCTGCCAGGGTGCCGACCGCGCCGCCGAACTCGCCCACCAGCACGCGCGGCTTGCAGGCTTCCAGGCGCTGGCGATGCCGCTTGAACTCTGCCAACCAGACGGCTGCTTTAAAACCAAAGGTGATCGGCAAAGCCTGCTGGCCGTGGGTGCGCCCGGCCATGGGCGTATCCCGATAGGTGCGCGCCAACCCCGCCGCCGCCGCGATGAGTGCATCCAGAGTCTGCTCGAACAGAGGCAGCGCTTCCTTGATTTGCAGAATGATGGCGGTATCCATGACGTCCTGGGTGGTTGCGCCCCAGTGGACATAGTGTCCAGCGCGGCCTTCACAGCGCGCGGAAAGCTGCCAGATGACCGGCACCAGCGGGTGGATGGTCTTATCGACGCCTGCCTTAATCGCTTCGACATCCATGTGGGCAGCCTGGGCCTGCCGGGTGATTTCGGCAGCGGCTTCGGCAGGCACCAGCCCGACGGTGACTTCGGCGCGGGCCAGCGCTGCCTCGTAATCCAGCCATTTTTGCAGCAGATTCAGATCGTCAAACACGGCCCGCATCGCCGCAGAGCCGAACAGATCCCGGAAAAACAACGAATCGGTGACGTGAGCGGGCATTATTCCTCGGTCGTGGTGGCGTGCTCGCGGGCAATGAATTCGCGGATACTGTGAAGTGTGTGCTGCATGTGCTGGATGATGTTATTGCGCAGTTCCTTCGCGTCGTGCTGGCGGCAGGCTTCGATGATGCCCTTATGCTCGCGCTGGATGATGGGACCCTGATCTTTGAGGTACATATACCGGTAGCGATAGCGCTCCGACAGGTCCCACAACCCGGCAATCAAGTTTGAGAGATAGCGGCTTTCCGGCGCATCATAAATGACGAAATGAAAAGCGCGATTGTGTACCATAAAACCGGCGTAATCATGATTTTTGAGGGCCTGATCCATCGCCCTGTGAAGCTGTTCCAACTGCTGAATGTGGTCGTCGGTGATCTTTTCGGCGGCGTGGTAGGCGGCCTGACCTTCCAGAATCTGACGGGTGAAATACAGGTCTTCCATATCGGGGATGGACGACTCGGTGACGAAGGCCCCGCGCCGGGGGATGATCTGGACAAAGCCCTCGCCCTCCAGCATCTTCAGCGCCTCGCGCACAGGGACGAGGCTGACGTTGAGCATGGTCGCGAGCTGATTCTGGTCGATGCGCGACCCGGCAGCCAGCACACCGTCGAAAATCGCCTGGCGCACGCGCTCCTGCACCATGGCGGTGACGGTCTTTTTATTATCTTCAATAGGCTGAATACGATTCTGTATCACGGAATGCCGACTCCAGTTGCAAGTTTGACGATCATGGTTAAACTATAATTTATAATTTCTTGGCGCGCTACATCATCCCCTGAAATGAGGTTAACGGTATGCGGCGTTTTGGTCAGGTCATTCGGGTGCGTCCCGAAGCACAGGCCGAATACAAAAAAATCCACGTCCAAATCTGGCCGGTGGTCGAAGCAGCCATCCGCGAAGCCGGCATTCGGAATTACAGCATTTACCTCAAAGATGGTATGCTCTTTGCCTATTATGAATATCATGGCCCCGATGAGGAATTTGAGGCCCGCATGTCCCAACTGGCAGCCGTCTCGCGCGACAGCGGCTGGTGGGATGTGACCGAGGCCATGCAGCAGCCGCTGGACACCCGCCAGCCGGGTGAATGGTGGGCCAATATGGAAGAAGTATTTCATCAGGAATAAATGATTGTGTATACGGATATTGTACTGCCCAATGTGGGCTTTGGCATGGAAGAAGGGCGGCTGATTGCCTGGCTCAAACAGCCGGGGGATCAGGTCCGCAAGGGAGAAGCAGTCGCCGAAGTCGAAGGTGACAAAACGACCGTGGAATTGGAGGCGCTGGCGGACGGCGTGCTGGAGGCTGTGCTCGTCCAGGCCGATACGCTGGTCCCGGTCGGCACAGTGCTGGCGCGCATCCGCTCTGGTGAAGCAGCGGTGGCTGTATCTCCGGCAGCAGCGCCGGTCAGTTCGGCGGTTTCCGCCAGCGATAAGGTCCAGGCCTCGCCCGTCGCCCGGCGGATGGCGCAGGAGCAGGGGATCAATCTGCGTCAGGTGCCGGGCAGCGGTCCCGGTGGGCGCATTACGCGACAAGATGTCGAAACGGCCATTTCGGGACAGGCCGGTCACAACGGCTCGACTAACGGGCGTGTTCTGGCAGCGCCTGCGGTCCGCAAGCTGGCCCGTGACCATCAGATTGACCTGACTCAAGTGCCTGGAACGGGCAAAAATGGCCGCGTGACCCGTGCTGACGTCGAGGCGCTCCTCCGGGATGCCGCGCAGCCAGCCCCAGCGCATCAGCCTGTCGCGGTGGCTGATGCGCCAGTTTTCGCTTCACCCTCTGGCTACGGCGATACACGCCAGGAAGTCAGCCTGAGCACCATGCGCCGGACGATTGCCCGCCGCCTGTCAGCCAGTATGCAGGAGATGCCGCACTTTTACGTCAGCGCCGAATTGGATTTCACGAACGCCCTGCGCGCGCTGCCAGCGGGAACGGGTATCAATGCGCTGCTGCTGCACCTCACAGTTCAGGCGCTGCGGGATGTGCCCGAACTGAACGCCACCTATGAGGACGGCCACCTCTACCGTTACGAGCATGTGAATCTGGCGATTGCGGTCGCGCTGCCTGACGGCCTGATGACCCCCGTACTGCGCGGGGCCGACGATTTTTCGCTGTCCGGCCTGGCGAATCGTTCACGTGATCTTATCCGCCGCACCCGTGAGGGTAAGCTGCGCCCGGAAGAGATGCAGGGCGGCTCGTTCACGATCAGCAACCTGGGGGTGATCCCGCAGATCGACCAGTTTACCGCCATCATCAACCCGCCCCAGGTCGCTATCCTGGCGATTGGCGCGGTGAAGGAGCGTCCGGTCGCGCTGAACGGCGGGCTGCACGTGCGCACCACGGCGCACCTGACCGTGTCGGCAGATCACCGGGTGGTCGATGGCATGGTCTCCGCGCGTTTCATCGAGGCATTCGATACGCACCTCCAAGCGTTTAACGGGTAAATCACCGCCTGTGCAGGGACAACTCTCCTGGATGGATCGGGCGGACTGAATAGAGGATAGAGCTTCATGACCGAAAAATTGAGCGCAGACATGCGCCAGCACATGTTGAACCGGATGCTGGAAATCCGTTATGCGGAGGAACGCATTCAGGAATTGTTTCTGGAAAACGTGATTCGGGGCACCACGCACCTGTGCATCGGGCAGGAAGCCGTGTCGGTGGGGATGGCCGCAAACATTAACGCCAGGCGCGGCGACACCGTGACCTGTACCTATCGCGGGCATGGGCACGCGCTGGCGCTGGGGATGTCCCTCCAGTCGCTGATGGCGGAGATGATGGGCAAGGCGTCGGGCTGCTCCAAGGGCAAAGGCGGTTCGATGCACCTGACTGACCTGAATGTGGGCTTGATCGGCACGTTTGCGATCGTGGGCGCGGGCCTTCCCGTGACCAACGGCGCGGCGCTGACGGCGCAGCTCAAAAAGACCGGTGCGGTGGCGATGTCCATCTTTGGCGATGGTACGGCCAACATCGGCGCGTGGCACGAGGCGGTCAACCTGGCAGCAGTCTGGAAGCTGCCGAGTATCTTCATCTGCGAAAACAACCTGTACGGCGAATATTCGGCTTATGGCGATACGGCCCCGGTCGAGAATGTGGCTGACCGCGCCGCCGCTTATGGCATCCCCGGCGTGATCGTCGATGGGCAGGATGCCGAAGTCGTCTTTTCGGCGGTCAAAACGGCAGTCGAGCGTGCTCGTGCAGGCCAGGGGCCAACCCTGATCGAGGCCAAGACTTACCGCTATATGGGCCATTCACGCACCGACCCGGCCACGTATCGCCCGGCAGGGGAGCTGGATGAATGGAAACAGCGCGACCCGATCGACATCCTGTCGCAGCGCATGATTGACGACGGCCAGCTCACCCCGGCACAGCTTGAAAAGATGGGCGCGGCGGCACAGCAGGCGGTTCAGGAAGCGACCGAATGGGCCATGCAGGAACCCGCGCTGCCGGTCGAAGCGCTGTTGGACGACATCTGGGTTTAATGGAATATCCCACGTGGAGCCAGTTGTGCTCCACGGAGCATCGACTTGAGGAATAGAGTCTTATGGCAGAAATCACCTATCGTGAAGCAGTCGTGCGGGCGCTGGATGAAGAAATGGCCCGCGATGAAAATGTCATCTTTTTCGGGGAAGATGTCGGCAAGGCGGGCGGCGTATTCAAAGTGACGCCCGGCCTGTGGGAGAAGTACGGCCAGGATCGTGTGCGCGACACCCCCATCTCGGAGAATGCCATTATCGGCGCGGGCATCGGCGCGGCCATCACCGGCATGCGCCCGGTGGTCGAGTTGATGTTTGCCGACTTCGCCGCCGTCACGCTCGACCAGATTATCAATCAGGCGGCCAAGATGCGCTTTATGTCCGGCGGGCAGATCAAGGTGCCGCTGACCATCCGCGCGGCGCAGGGGGCCGGGGCGGGCTTCGGCTCCCAGCATTCGCAGTGCTGCGAAACCTGGTTTATCCATGCTCCCGGCCTCAAAGTCGTCGTGCCCTCCAACCCGGCGGATGTGCTCGGCCTGCTGAAAAGCGCGATTCGCGATGACAACCCGGTGGTCTTCCTGGAGCACAAGAGCCAGTATACCGATCGGGGCGAAGTGCCCGATCACGCCAATCATCTGGTGCCGCTGGGTGTGGCGAGCATCGTCCGCGAAGGCGCCGATGTAACTCTGGTGGCCGTGCAGAACATGGTCAAAGTGGCGAAAGCCGCCGCCGAGGAACTGGCACGCGAAGGCATCTCCTGCGAGATTATCGACCCGCGCACGCTGGTCCCCCTTGACCTGGAAACAATCCTCAACTCGGTCAAAAAGACCGGGCGACTGGTCACGGTTGAAGAAGCCGTGCGCGCCGGCGGATGGGGTTCGGAAATTGCCACTCAGGTCACGGAAAAGGCC
>JAIOHO010000026.1 GCA_019912905.1 Anaerolineae bacterium | reverse complement strand
GGTAAAACGCAATATTGTAGTACAGCGGATCGGAGCCAGTTTGGTACGGCACCGGCGGGTCCGTGTTCCACAGCCCGTAACGCTGGCCGCGGAGATTGAGCCGTGCAGCCCGTTCACCCAGCCCATAGCAGCTTTCGTCCGGTTGAAGGGTCATCGAAAGCCGGACAGCTCCATCCTCGCGCTTCTGCATCCCCAGCGTGTCGCCACACACCGGCTGCCCGTCCAGCGTCTCGACGCTGATTCGCAGCGGATAACGATCGACGCGGTAGCGATAGGCCTCGCTGCTGACTAGGAGCTTATCAGGATGTTCGACGACCTCCAGCGGTACCGGCTGCCAGTCCTGCTTCTCAACCGCATACGAAAAATAAGTGTCAAAGTCCGCCGGGGCACTGCCTTGTCGGACATGCAGGCAGTTCGGCGCAAGCCATTTGAGTTCGGCCCAACCCTGCTCACAGCCGAGCCGCAGGCCGCTTTCGATCGTAAGGACCTGCTCGACTGCGCCCAGGATGCGCCATTTCAACGCAGATGGATCAGGCGCTGGAACCGCGTAACGTTGTTCCGCCTGGTTCAACGCTTCTTCTGTTGCCAGGATGTCGTCCACCAGAGATTGACCGCCCAGGTCCTTGAAGAACGCAAGTTTTTCTGAAAGCTGCTCCATGATGAGTTCCTAGGTGAAAGAGAATTGTACCCACTGCATCGGGTCAACCAGCACGCCGCCAACCCATATTTCCCAGTGAAGGTGTGCACCTGTCACGCGACCGGACGAGCCAACAGCGCCGATGACCTGACCCGTGGTGACATAATCGCCAACTTTGACATACTGCTGCGATTGGTGTGAGTAGGTGGTATAGATGCCCCACCCATGATCAATGACCGTTGCGAGACCGCGCACGTTCAGGGTATCGGCCAGCACGACCTGGCCCGGCGCAGTTGCAAGAATGGGCGTGCCCGGTGCGCCTGCGAAGTCCGTCCCGCTGTGAAAGCGGTCGAACGCGCCACCATTGTAGCTGCGGCGCGTGCCAAACGGTGAAATCACCGTAGCCGCAGCCGGAAGTCCCATGGGTCCGTTGAACTGGCGAGGTTCGGTAAACGGCTTGGTGACCCGTTCCAGTAAATTCAGTTCGGCCTGCTCGACGTCCGTGTCGAGTAAGTTGTCGCGCCCGGCCAGCAGTCGGATGTACTCACGGCCATAAGGCCCGGCCTGGACCTGCAAATTAAGGCTGTAAGCGGTCGCAGGGCCACCTGCCATATCGACGGCCACCATATCCAGAGGATACACGCCCGCCGCAGTGAACACGGGAATTCCTTGAAGGATCGTGTGGATCGTGTGATTTTCCTCGTCGCCAAACCCAACCTCACGATTCAGAAAGGTGCCGCTCAGCAGGGTGGGCACGCGGGTGGTGATGCGGACGCGCGCGGTTTTACCCTCAATCAACGTCTGCGGATAAACATCAATGCTGGTAAATGGCTCCGGCAAATCGACTGCTGCCACCTCGGTCGCCTCGACACCCGGGATAATCAGCCGCTGCCCGGCGTAAATCAGCGTCGGATCGCTGATGCCGTTCGCGCGAACCAGATCGTTAACGGTGAGGCCGTACTGAGTCGCAATCCGAAACAAAGTCTCGCCGCGCTGGACGACATGAGTCAGATATTCGATCGGTGGCTCTGCCGTATCCTCAGGCGGGCTTTCCGTTGGGGCGGCTTGAACCGGTTCGGACGTCGGTTCAAGGCTGTTCTCAGGCGGACTGGTTGGTTCAGGAGTCACGTCCGCACGGGTTAGCCCTTCGGACTCGGGCAGAATGCGCAGCACCTGACCTACGTAGATCGAGTCCGGGTTGCCGATGCCATTCAGCGCAATGAGATCCGCAATGGGCCGCCCATAAAAATTGGCAATACTGCGCAGCGTCTCGCCTGGACGAACCACATGAGTGGGTTCAGGCGTGGGCAGAGGCACGTCCCCACCTGGCACCAGCAGGCGCTGCCCAACCTGAATGTTACCAGGATCGACGATACCGTTGATCCGGGCCAGATTCGTGAGCGTAACGCCGTAAGAGGTCGCAATCCGCGACAGCGTCTCGCCGCGCTGGACGACATGAATCGTTACGCCTTCTTCCGTTTCCTGGGCAGAAATCGGCACTGAAAACAGGAAACCCGCCAGCAGCAAAATACAGCCCGCTGCTTGAATAGACTTCATTTCCACTCCTCATCGAAGCGAAGTCTGTCGTTGATCTGGATTCGGTCAAGCACCGAAGGCATGGCTTCGAGGTAATACTGTGCGGGCGAGCGGGGCGCATAAGCAGGTCGCCAGGGCTTGGCGAACTGTTTATCGACTACGACACCGTCTTTGTCAAGCCAGACGACACCGATGCTGAAAAACATAAAAAACATGTGGATGGTGGTATGGACCCGCCCTTCGTATTGGGTGACGAAGAGCAGGCCCTCGTTTTCGGGCAAATGGAGCACAAATTGGAGACCTCTTAGGTGGCACCAGTAACTGCTGCACCAGCGCACCCGTTCAAGGACGACCTGGTCCGTCTTGGCATTACGCAGAATCCGCCAGCGAGCACTCATGGAATAATCAGCGTTTGCCCGACATAGATCCGGTTGACATTGTTGATGTTATTCGCCTGGACAATCTGCGCGATGGATACCCCATAAGTCAGCGAAATCTTGTACAGTGAATCACCGGGCCGGACGATGTACACGGCTTGCGGTGCTGGAGTCGGTGCCTGGGTCGGTATGTGGGTCGGCGTTACCTGTGGTGAGGGTGAGGTCGGTTCTGTCGGCAGTCGCAGCTGCTGCCCCACCTGGATGCGATCGACATTGACGATTCCGTTCAGTTGAGCCAGTGCAGCGACATTAGTATTAAACAGCCGCGCGATTCGCGACAGCGTATCGCCGGCCCGCACAATGTAAGTGCTGCTGCTGCCCAACGGCGGCACCGGGCTGGATGGAGTCGCGGTGACCACCACCACGGAGGGCTGGGTCGCGGTCGCTGGCGCGGGCAGGCGGACGGGTATGACTAACCCCTGGCCGACACGAATCAGGTAGCTGTCATCCAGGCCGTTCGCTTCGACAATCGCTTCAACCGTGCTGCCGTAGCGCTCGGCCAGAATCGCGACGGTCTCGCCCTGCTGAACGGTATGATTGATCGTGCTTGGGAATTGATCGGTGATCGGTGCGGAAGTCGGCGTTTCGGTTGCAGTCGGGCTGGCTTCCACAATCGCCCCTGCGGTGGCGGTGAGGTTGGCTTCGGCGGTGGTGGTCGCATCCTCGATAATCGCCGTCGCGGTTAAGAAGAGCGGATCTTCCGTCGCGGTGGTTTCGGGCACGCTGGCCGTTTCTGTCATCGCCACAGCCGCTGTTTCCGTCGCTTCAGCTACGATGGCAGTCGCCGTGAGCGCCGCAGTGTCCTCTGTCGCGGTGGCTTCGGGCGCGCTGGCTGTCTCCGTCAGTGCCACAGCCGCTGTCTCTGTCGCCTGAGCGATGATCGCCGTTGCCGTGAACATCAACGGGTCTTCGGTCGCCGTCGCTTCGGGCACGCTGGCCGTTTCCGTCAGTTCCACAGCAGTAGTCTCGGTGGCCCCGGCCACAATAGCAGTCGTCGTAAGCGCCACATTATCTTCGGTCGCCGTCGCTTCCGGCGCACTGGCGGTTTCGGTGAGTGCTGCCGCAGCCGTTTCGGTCGTCTGCGCAATCACCGCAGTCGCGGTCAGCGCCAGCGGATCAACACTGGTGGTTTCGGTCGCCGTCGGCTCAAGCGTATCAGTCGCCGTGGCTTCTTCGGCGGTTGGTTCGACCGTCTCGGTAGCCTCCGGTTCTTCGGTCGCTTCACCGCTGGCCGTCAGGGCAGCCTGATCGAGGTAGATGTCATTGTTCTTGACCGGCACATCGATGATCGTGCGCACGAACACGGACACGGCATCACCCGCAGCCTCGGCGGATACCGTATATTCGTTGTAGGCATCATACTGCTCGACACCCGCAGGCGACCAGGCAATCACGGTGCTTTCGGGGTCGGTCCCGCCGGTTGGGTCGATGCCGACCTGTACGAATACGTCCCCATTTTCTTCGCTGGAATCCACGTTATCGAAGGTCGTGGACCATACATAAGCATAAACGCTGAATTGGAGCGGCGTGCCGGGCGCAACGCCGGTCACACGCTGGTACACACCGCCGTCATGCGTCGCAAAGAAGGAGCTGATCCGTTGGGCATCGCTGCCTTCCATAATGCGGGAGGTGTCAGGTGCAGCCGGTTCATACTCAGGCTGCCGGTTGGCATAGCTGGGCGCGTCGGGTGCCGCAGGAATATGCCAGGGCGTCCATCCCTGGGCCACCTGGCGCGGCGGGTCGCCATCCATCGTGTTAAAGGGTGCTTCGAACCCCGGGTTCTGGAGCAGGTTGTTCTCTTGAGCGTGTAAAGGAAACCAGGCAAGGGCCATCAGGCACCCTGCGCAAACCAGCAGTACGACCCGTTTCATCTGACATTTATTCATGGGAACTCCCACGCTTCGTGCTGCTAAGAGATTATAACCTAAGAGTATATGCTGCTTCGCGCTACAAGCCAAATGGAACCCCCAAAAAGGCGACCTGTGTACTACTCCCAGGATGGAACAAAACGGGTCATGACGTGGGGTGGTTGGCAGCCCTGGCAAGCACTACCTCGATACTGGCAAGCAGTTCGGCAGGCCCAAATGGTTTGGTGATGTAATCCTCTACCTTGGCGACTTGCAGCCCGAGGATGCGATCAATGCTCTGCGCATTCGAGGTGACGACAATCACTGGGATATGTTTGAGGTCAGGATTGGACCGGAGGTGCTGGTAAACTTCCCATCCATCCATATCCGGCATCATGAGATCGAGCAGCACCAGATTGGGACGTATTTGCTCGATGATGCGCAGACCTTCCTGCCCACCACGCGCGCCGACGACTTCCATCCCTTTCCGCGAGAGAATCAGTCGCACGAGGTCGATCATCTCTGGCTCATCTTCGATACATACGACACGGATCGGCGCGTCAATCATGCACTTGCTCCCAGGCGAGATTCTGCCGAACAACAATTGTTTTCAGTCTACCATAGATGCTCTGCCCCGCACGTTAATGGTTGATAGGGCCATTGACCGCCAGAGCAAGGGTTCGGCTGAGGTATACTCTCCGCAATCGTCCACGAGACCCCTCACCTGTCATGATGATTATCGGTGCCTGTGAACTCGAATTATATCTGCCTGAGGCTGGCTCACTGAAAGGCAAGCGCAGTGTCATCAAGTCGCTGCTGGCGCGGGTGCGGAATGTGTTTAACGTATCGGCTGCCGAAGTCGGCCATCAGGATCTGTGGCAGTCTGCCACGCTGGGAATCGTCACCGTCACCAATTCCAGCGTCCATGCCGACCAGACACTGACGCACGTCATCCACTGGATTGAGGATCAATATCCCCAGGTAATGATCGTGAATCAATCGCTCGAAATCATCACGTGACAGGGTTACATCTTTTGCATAATCAGCGTTATACTGCATGCGATCTTATCCGTTAGCGACAATCAAGAGAGGTTTGCAGTGAATCTGCACGAATATCAATCGAAGTCGCGCTTCGCCGGCTATGGTATTCCTGTGCCCCAGGGCAAAGTGGCAACCACGCCGGATGAAGCTTACGCCATCGCCCAGGAATTGGGCGGAACGGTGGTGATCAAGTCACAGGTACTGGTGGGCGGTCGTGGGAAAGCAGGCGGTGTGAAGCTGGCAAAGTCCGCAGACGAAGCGCGCGCACGCGCCGAAGAAATCCTGGGCATGTCCATTAAGGGCCATATCGTGCATAAAGTGCTGGTGGACCCGGCTTCCAGTATCGCTCACGAAATCTATCTGGGAATCACGAATGATCGCGCAGCCGCGCAGCCCGTGTTGATGGCGTCATCCGAAGGCGGCGTGGAAATTGAAGAAGTCAATCGCACCAATCCCAAGGCGATTATCCGCGAGCACATTGACCCGTTAATGGGACTGTTTAGCTATCAGATTGTCAAAGTTGCCCTGGGAATTGACCTGCCCCGTGACCAGTGGCGGGCATTTTCGAAAATCGTGCAGGGCCTGTATCAATGCTTTGTCGAGAACGACGCGGCGCTGGCGGAGATTAATCCACTGGTGATCACGGCGGATGGCAAACTGATCGCCCTTGATGGGAAGATGTCGATTGATGATAGTGCACTCGCGCGCCACCCGGACCTGGCGGCGATGCGGGACACCGAGTCCGAGCCGGAGGCTGAAACTCAGGCCCGCGAAGCCGGTATCAGCTATGTCAAACTCAACGGGCAGATCGGCTGCATGGTCAACGGCGCAGGGCTGGCGATGACGACGATGGATATGACCAAACTGTATGGTGAGGAATATGGCATCGGCCCGGCCAACTTCCTGGACATCGGCGGCGGAGCCAAAGCAGAACAGGTTTCGGCAGCGCTGCGGATTATTTTGTCCGACCCGAATGTGAAAGCGGTCCTGTTTAACATTTTCGGTGGCATTACACGGGGGGATGAAGTGGCACGCGGCATTATCGAGGCCTACGACGAGGTCAAACCGAGTGTCCCGATGATCATTCGCCTTCAGGGAACTAATGCCGAGGAAGGCCGCGCCATCCTCGATTCCGCCGATATTCCCAACTTAAGGACCGCCGCAACTCTCACCGAAGCCGCTCAGAAGGCGGTCGAAGCTGCAAAAGGAGCGATGTAGACATGGCAATTCTCCTCAACGAAAAATCAAAGATCATTGTTCAGGGCATTACCGGGCGTGAGGGCAGCTTTCACACCCGGAAAATGATCGAGTATGGCACCAACGTCGTGGGCGGTGTGACCCCTGGCAAAGGCGGCGAGTGGTTCGATGGAAAGCCGATTTTTGACACAGTGGAGAAGGCAGTTGAGGCGACGGGCGCAAACGTCAGCCTGATCGCAGTCCCCGCTCCATTCGCGCCGGATGCCATCTTCGAAGCCGTCAACGCCGGAATTGATCTGATCGTCTGCCTGACCGAGTTCATCCCGGTTCAGGAAATGATGCGAGCCTATCGGCATGTCAAGAACAGCAGCAGCCGATTGATCGGTCCGAACTGCCCCGGCCTGCTGGCTCCGGGCATCGCCAATGTTGGCATTATGCCTGGCTATATTGCCAAGCCCGGCAACGTGGGTGTGGTCTCTAAAAGCGGCACGCTGACCTATGAGGTCGTCTTTGCGCTCACCGAAGCCGGTATGGGCCAGACAACCTGCGTCGGCATCGGCGGCGATCCAATTATCGGCTCGTCATTTGTCGATATTCTGCAATTGTTTGAAGATGACCCACAGACCGAAAAGGTCGCCATCCTGGGCGAAATCGGTGGCCGAGCCGAAATCGACGCCGCCGAGTTCATTAAAGCCAACATGACCAAGCCCGTGGCCGCCTTCATCGCCGGGGCCAGCGCGCCCGAAGGCACGCGTATGGGCCACGCTGGGGCGATCGTCGAAGGCGGTCAAGGCACCGCTGCCGAGAAAATCGCCGCCCTGCGAGAAGCCGGTGTCCGGGTCGCCGACAACCCCGAACAGATCCCACAGCTCCTCAAATAGCCCACCGCCAAGGCGCGTCAACGGATCTGGCGCGCCTCCACCCTTTCAATCGCCCTCAAAGGAAGCCATCCCTGCCGTTCTTCGGGCAGAATAATGCGCGCCCATTCCCCGCGCACCTCCAGGATGCGCAGCTCAGCCGCCGCATGCAGCGTGTAGATTTCCAGGTAATCTGATCCCGGGCCGCTCATCACCGGTACTGCCGTTTCGACGACGACCGCTGCCGGACGGTAAACGGTGCTGTACCAGCGGCTGACCCACAGGCCAAAGCCAATCAGCAGAAGCAGGAGTGTGCACGCCAGCGGGCCGCGCAGGGCTGCGTGCCATCGCGTCCGCAGCGCAAACAGCGCCACCAGCAGGAAGAAGCTCGTCCACAGAACCAGCATCATCGCATTGACTTCGGCGATAGTCAGAACGCCAGACGTGAGCGCGGTGAGGCTGTCAGGCAGCGCGATCTCATCCCCTTCGATGTCGACTCGATTCGCTCGCACCCGGGCCAACCCCAGGTTCACATCGCGGTCTCGCGGGCTGAGGGTCTGAGCACGCCGGAACTGGACCAACGCCCACCCCGGTTGATTCAGTCTGAGGTAGGTCTGGCCGAGGTTAAAGTACACCCTGCTGTCATGAACCCCCTGCGCGACCAGGGCCTCCAGCAGATTACGCGCAGCTTCATACTCCCCCTGCACATACAGCGCCGAGGCCTGCTGCGCGAGATCCACATCCGATTCCTGGGCGCGAGCCGGCAGAATCAGAAGCGCAAAGAGGAGGAGGACACAGCGGATGACTCTCATGAGGCCATCCACTGCTCATCGACGGCGCTGAGCACATGGGCCGCCTGCTGGTTGAGGGCGCGAATGTCGATGGTCTGGAAGGGCGCATACAGCCCCTGGTCAGCCAGGTCGATGCAATCGAAAACCTGAGCGAGCAGCAGGCCGTCGATGCCCTGCCGGTGCAGCGCGGCCTCGATATCGGCATGGTCGAGCGTTTCAGCGGAGCAGTTCAGTTTGTCCGCGAAGTAGCCGGTGAGACCTTGGCGGATGAGCCGGAATGCGGCATTCGGTTCTGTCTTCTGCGCCCGATTCAAAATCCGTTGAGCCTGTCGGAGCGCTTCGGAGCGCTGGCGGTGGTGGGAGTTCCGTGCCTGCTGTTGATCACGGCGCAGCCGAATCCAGGCAAATGCGGCGGCAGTTGGGCCAAGACACCACAGCAGCCAGAAGAAGATACCCTGGCGATCTGCCGCAACTGCAAGTGTGGCGGGAATCGCTTTGAGCGGCAGGG
>JAIOHO010000310.1 GCA_019912905.1 Anaerolineae bacterium | reverse complement strand
GGGATGGCTGCGGGCCGCTTCTACCGCGCTAAAGACTTGCTGTGCGGCCACCAGAAAGTTGATGTAGTCGTATTCGGTACATTTCGGTGCGTTCATGCCGCTGATTTTAGCTTGTCTTCTTCAACTGCGTAACTTCTACATGAAACGATGCAGGGCGGTATGCGATGGCCGCCCTTTTTCTGTAGTACAATAAACCATAAATACCCAGAATACCCACCTCGGATTCATTTGGTGTTGTCAGTATGACAGATATAACAAATCAGATATTAGACTCTTCTATTGCAGAACTTCCCATGCATCACCTCATGCTTGCACCAGGTGTGTTCAATGCTCTGCTTTCCCAGGGCTATACCACAGTTGGTGACGTCTATGCGCTCCAGTCTGAAGGACTTACGCTTTCACTTGGTATTGAGATTGAGGAAGCGCAATCGATCTGGGATCAAGTACTAGACTTCCTTTCAGAGCCTGATAAGTGGTCCGCAATAGGTACGGTACAAGATCAGGATTCCAGAGTTGCAGTCGTTGACTTGCCCCTGACCCTAGAATCGGCGGTAGACGATTACTTCGCAAGCATTTCTGAGTACAGGACCTTAGTTGTCTTGGTTCGTAGATTTGGATTGCATGGTGAGGGAAAGTATACGCTTGAAGATATAGGCTCAGTTCTGGAAGTAACACGTGAGCGAGTCCGACAAATCGAAACGAAGGGCCTTCAGCTACTAGGTAGTGCATTAAAACAGCCTCGATTAATTGACGACGATAAACTAACGTCGCCGTTATTTCTACAAGAATTGAATTTTCTCAGAAGGACTATTGAGAAAGAAGGTGGCCCGGTTCGGACAGAAGATGAGGTTTTTAGGTTCTTGGAGCAAAGATATACACATGAAATAGATGAAAGTCAAAGGGCCTACTTTCGTCTGTTTTTCACGATTTTTGGTTGGCAGAATGTAAGCAATTTTCAGAATCTATCGGTCTTGGTTCGCCCTTTTTGGATAGTGAGGGAAGCCGAGTTCTACAAACAGGATTTATCCAATGCTCTGAAAAGAATTGTGACCGCGTTATCAGAAGAATGCGTAAGTGTTTCATATTTCGATTTGAAGGTACGTGTCAATCAACGTCAAAAAACGAAATTTGGGGATTTGGTTCTTAGGTCAGTAATAAAAATATGTGCTGATGTTGAGATCCTAGAAGACGATAGTTTCCAGTTGTCATTCCATCGGCTACGTAATGCTCAAGATCAAGCTTATCGTGTGCTTTTTGAACATGGTGAGCCAATGAAAGTCCGGGAGATTCATCGTGAGATTTCGCGACGTCTCGCTGTGGCTGGAGAGTCTATACCCGTAATTCGTACCGTAAGCAACAGTATGGCGAACGATTCACGATTCTTGTCGATTGGACGCACCGCATGGGCCTTAGCTGAGTGGGACGACATCGTTCAGGGAACAATTGTTGAGCTGATGAAAGAATACTTTTACCGGAGTAACAAGCCCGCCTCAGCTCGTGAAATCTACGCATATGTTAAATCGAAACGAATGGTAAAGCAGAACAGCATAGGTGCGTATCTGGTTGATCGAGATGAGTTTGTTCGTGTCGGACATGGCGTGTACCAGCTATCAGAATGGTCTACAGACAGACGCAGAAAGATACCTGGGGTAAAAAAGAGGATCTGGAATCAGGAGCGCATAGCAGAACAGGTCGTGCAGATATTTGACAGACTTCAGGTCCAGGAATTGCCGATGGCTGTCCTTGTGGATGAAGTTCAGGCTGCCTTAGGTCGCTCGCAAGTCTATACTGCGCTGCAAAGGTGTCCCGCAATCAGAATCACTGTACTCTCAGAAAGTCCACGTCGCCTCAAAGCCACATTAATTAGAAATTACAGAGAGAACAACGATTTTTCTACGTTGCGGGAAAGGTTTCAGATTGCCGTTAGAGAAATCCTTCGCAAGCAACCGGATCAAACTTTAGCATTGAGCGAATTAAAGAGACAGGTTGTGAAACGAGCCAAAATGAGTAAGCCTCATACATTCTACACCTATCTTTCGGAGATGATCGATATCCAGAAAGTACCTGTTCCCGACGTACATCCAAAGACTTTTATGGTTACCCTCATCAGTGACAGCGACGTTGAAAACGGGGGTATGATACCAGACAAGTGGGATCGGAAATTCACGTATGATGTAGCTATTTCGTACGCGGGGAATGAGCGTGAATTTGCTTCGTCGCTAGCGAAGTCTTTGCGTGAAAATGGGTTGAGTGTATTCTATGATCGTCACCAACTCCCAGATCTAATAGGTCGCAATTTGGTAGATGAACTACAGAAGATCTACCTCGAAAAGGCAAGACTTTGCGTAATTCTGGCGTCCAGGGCATATAACCACTCTAGATACGCCCAGATTGAGCGGCAAGCAGCCCAAGCGAGGCAGCAATCCGGCAACGATCCTGGATATATCGTGCTGGTAAAACTCGATGATACAGCAGAAATTACTGGTTTCCTTCCTACAGTTGCTTATCTTGAGTGGCATAACTATGGGTTGGAAGGAATTACGGGACACACAATTGAGCAACTAGGGGCAAAATAGCTGAACCTCCATACTTTGATCAACTCTGCGAGTGATTGTGCCTCTATACCTCCGCACGTTCGAGCGTCTCGCGGATGAAGTCGAGCGTTTCGTCGAGGCTGCCGGGTAGGGTATCTGGCTCCCAGGTCAGGGCACGGCCAATGAGTGCGGCGCGTGGTTCCCCCAGGGCGGCCTGTGCCCAGCGTCCGGCGGCAGGTTTCGAGACAACCGCCCCGTGTTCGAGCGTATACAACGAGCGGCACATGGTCAGGATGGCATAGGCGCGGTATTCGCTGGTCGCCAGCCTAAACGGATCGTCCACCTGCGGCAGCCACCATTCGCGCAGGATGCCGCGCACGGCTCCGCGCAGGGCTTCCGGGGCGACGGGGTCGATGAACGTATGCGGGTCTGGCCCGACCAATGCGATGCCGTGTTCCCGAATCACCCAGCGTTGAATGATCCAGTCACTGGCGTGGAAATCCACGTCGAAGCTGCCATCGACGCGCAGCGCCGGGTGAGACGCGTGAGCCGGGTCATAGCGCCGCAGCGCGGCCTGGGGGATGTAGGAGCCTTCCAGCCGATCCGCCCATTTTAACCCGCTGTCGGTAATGTCCGCGTGCATCGCGGCGAGGGTGGGCAGACGGGCTGCTTCCAGTTCACCCGCCGTCACGACCAGAAAATCGACGTCGCTGCGCTGCGGGTCGAAATCGCCTGCGGCCAATGAGCCATGAAGGTAGAGGCCGAGCAGGGCATCACCCAGGGTGGTCTGTACACCTGCCAGCAGACGGGCAAACAGTGTATTGAGTTCGGGGTAGGGGGTCGGGTTCACGGTTGACTCTCGAAGTGGGATTCACGATTCGCCGCCGATGATAGCCCCGGCGCGGCGACTTCTCAAGTTTCAGCGCTTTGTGCCAGCGGACGCTACCGTTTCTCGGCGTCGGGGTCTATAATCCTCTGGCGCACGACCGATGCCCCGGAGGTTACACCCATGTTCGACAATTTTAACGGTTTTGCCATGCCGGATGATTTCGCATGGAACGAACCGGATTTTCTGCTGTCCTATCTGATCTCATCCCTGGTCAATCTGGGGGGTGCACCGGTAGGCATCACCCTGCTCGTTAAAGGAACTGTCCTCAGCGGCACGCTGATGAGCGAGCGCGAATACCTCGATACCCTCAGCAGCCTCATGCAGCAGCAGGTCAGCGATGCGCTGGCGGCGCTGCCCAGACAGGAACGAGAGATCGCCGAAAAAGCCTTCGACTTCCGCGATCTGACCGAGGACTTTTACCCGGAGGACGGTGAGGAAGAAGAAGACGACGAAGGCCCCGAACCGCTGTTTTTCCTGCACCTGCGCAACCCGACCGTCATCTCCCCTCAGCCTGTCATCAGCTTTGCCAGCGGCATGTTCCCCGTGATGCGCATCCGCCTGAGCAACATCGACGGCTGGATGCTGGGCGCGTCGATGCCGGAAGACCTGGACGATTTCATCCATGGTAATGGCGGCAACGACATCAAACATTAAGCGCTGGTGGCAGAGTCCGCTGGCGATGCGGCTGCGCCGCCTGCTGGCTGCGCTGCTGGCGCTGTGGCTGCTGGCTGTGCTGCTGCTGCTGGGCGCGATCTTCGTGTACAGCCAGGTAGATCAGGCGCAGG
>JAIOHO010000309.1 GCA_019912905.1 Anaerolineae bacterium | reverse complement strand
AATCACATCGTGGTTCATCGTGTCATGGCTGAACAGCGCGCCGCTTCCACCCGCCAGGGCTGCCGAC
The DNA here is from genome assembly GCA_019912905.1 of Anaerolineae bacterium. Classification (GTDB taxonomy): domain Bacteria; phylum Chloroflexota; class Anaerolineae; order Aggregatilineales; family Phototrophicaceae. Next base: position 5,917 of record JAIOHO010000309.1, on the reverse strand, counting down.
ACCCCTGGCATTTGTCGAATTGCATCTTCTGGCGGCAGTTCCCCCTTGCTGAAAAGCACCTTCTCTTGCCGCTTATCTAGCAGTAGATAGGAGCCTATCGAATGCGACAGACCAAAATCAAACAGGCTGTCCAGATTCAGTGATTCGACCGGAACCTGGTCGCCGGGAGACTGTGATTGAAGCGCGCGAATCTCGACCTGGGCCGAGATGAGCCGTGCAAGCGCCCTGACCAACCGGATATTTTCCTCCGCCGCGAGCGACTGCATAGACTGCTGGTGGCTGCTGATGCCGCTCAGGGAGAAGACAATCAGGAGAATGGTCAGTGGGAGCACTGTCCAGAGCAGCACCTGGGTTCGCAGCCCGCGTAAGTGAATACTAATCTGAGAGACCCGCATTGAGACTACCCCGAAATATCGTCAGCCTATTGTATTATGACTTTTTCGGTGCCCGACCAGTACCGTTTTCAGCGAATGTACTGTCATATCAGCCATGTTGCGCGGGTCGGTGATGAGGAAGTGCCTTATCCTGTCTGCAAATTATTAAACATCCATGAATTTCGATGTGCTGTCGTTCTGCGTGGGCGCTAAGCTTTTGGCGCAGAAGATTCGCATTGTTCCGCATGTCGCTGTCCGCGTTTGGAAACAGGAACCCGACGACGGCGCCTCCGAAGCTCAGTCCGGACAATAAGCGCAGCCATGAGTTGAACGACCCCAACACATCTCCCACGTAGAAACTATGGGGCAGCGCGTCACCGGTCAATTGAACCAGCCAGGTGTTGGTATAGCGGAAGCCTTCGAACAAGCCAGAACGATAGTCGCTGATGAGGTGGGTTAAGTGTCGACAGCCACTGGCAGCAACAGCAGCAGGAAAAACCAGATGGAAAAACGGCGAATAGGTCGCCGCTGTGCGAGCACCGCATAGATTAGCGCCGCGAGCTACGTCGCACCGTAAATGTAAACCGTGCAGTCGGACCAGGCGACCTTCCAGCCGAGGCTGACGCCGCCCGCGAACTGCATTCGATTCCACAGAACGCGCCAGATGGCGGGTATCTTGGGCGAAGAAACCGTCAAACATGCGCTATATGGCGCATTACATCGATCCATGAGCGATATACACTCTTGGTATATGTTCGAATTCCCACATCCGACAGCAAGTGGAGTATTTGCCATGCATAGAGTAATCTGGACTGCGATAGCTCTGTTTGCCGCTGCTGCCTGCACAACGACAGGCACGCCAACGGCCATACCCACATCACAGAATTCCAGCGAACCAGCGGTGGCGCACACGTTGAGCATTGACGAGTTTGCCGCTGTCCTTGAGAACGAGCCAGATACCTACACCATCGTCAACGTGCATATCCCCTATGAGGGCGAGATTGACGGCACAGACCTGAAAATCGCCTACAACGACCTCAACGCGCTGGCTGCTGCACTGCCGGACAAGGATGCGCCGATCATCCTGTACTGCCGCTCTGGTAACATGAGCGCGCAGGCCACTCAGGCCCTAGTGGAACGGGGATACAATCAGGTGTACGATGTGCCGGGGGGTATGGTTGCGTGGCAGACCAGTGGGCGCGAGATCGTTGACCGCTGAGCGGAAGCCAATGAGGAGGAGAGCGTATCATGCAAGATACACACGATGAGCATCATCATCACGAACAGACAATGACCATGCACGAAGGACATGATCACGAGCACATGCACCACGACCATGCACCAGCGACTGAATCACATGAGAGCAGCCGCACGATGGAGCATGGGGGTCATGGGCACGGCGCACACGTCGATCATTCCGGCCACGAGCAGATGTTCCGCCGCCGCTTTTGGGTCAGTCTGGTGCTGACCATCCCGGTGCTGCTGTTCAGCCCGATGATCCAGGAATGGTTCGGCTTCTCGATGCCGCAGTTCACGGGCAGCACCCTGATTGGCCCGGCCTTTGCCATCGCCATCTTCATCTACGGCGGCCTGCCGTTTCTGCAAATGGCCGTGCCAGAGATTCAGAATCGCAAACCCGGCATGATGCTGCTGATCTCGCTGGCAATTACCGTGGCCTTCGTCTACAGCCTGTTCGCGCTGGTCGCCGTCCCGGGCAGCGGCTTCTTCTGGGAGATGGCAACCTTGATTGACATCATGCTGCTGGGGCACTGGATGGAGATGCGCAGTGTGCGGCAGGCGTCCGGTGCCCTCAACGAACTGGCGAAGCTGATGCCGGATGTGGCCGAACGCATTCAGCCTGATGGCCGCACTGAAACGGTGTCGGTGACCGATCTCCACACGGATGATCTCATCCTGGTGCGACCCGGCGCGAGCGTACCTGCCGACGGAGAGATTGAAGAAGGTCATTCCGAAGTCAACGAAGCGATGATTACGGGCGAATCGAAACCAGTTTCGAAGGAACCCGGCTCAAAGGTGATTGGCGGGACGATTAATGGGGATGGCAGCCTGCGAGTGCGCATCACGGCGACTGGCGATGAAACCGCACTGGCAGGCATCATGCGGCTGGTGCAGGAAGCGCAAAACAGCAAATCCAACACTCAGATCCTGGCGGACCGAGCGGCGGGCTGGCTGTTCTATGTCGCACTGGCTGTCGCTGCGGTCACAGCAGTGCTGTGGATTGCAGCAACCGGACTGCAGCTTGATGTACTGGAGCGGGTGGTCACGGTGTTAGTCATCGCTTGCCCCCATGCGCTCGGATTAGCGATCCCGCTGGTGGTGGCAATCAGCACTTCGATGGGCGCGCGCAACGGCATCCTGGTGCGCGACCGACTGGCGCTTGAAGCGGCCAGGGAGATCAATACAATTGTGTTCGACAAGACCGGTACGCTCACCGAGGGACACTTCGGCGTGGTGGACATGGCTACTTCCGCTGGCTGGGATAAGCAGCGTGCATTGGCTCTGGCCCTGGCGATTGAGGGCGATTCCGAGCACCCGATTGCGCGGGGCATTCGCGAGAAAGCTGAAGCGAGCAAGGTGAAGCCCGCAAACATTGGTGACTTTGAAGCCATCAAGGGCCGCGGGATCAAGGCGACTTTCGAGGGCAAAACCGTCTACGCAGGTGGTCCGCGCCTGCTCGAAATGCTGAGCATCACCTTGTCGGGCAGCATCGCGGAGTTCACCGAAGTAGCCAACGAGAAAGCGCAGTCAGTGGTCTATCTGGTGGCCGATGGACAGGCCGTGGCGGCTTTTGCCCTGGCCGATGTGGTTCGGCCCGAAAGCCAGCAGGCCATTGATCGCCTGCACCAGATGGGCGTCGAAGTTGCGATGCTCACCGGCGACAGCGAGGCAGTTGCCCAGGCAGTGGCAAAAGAATTGGGCATCGACACGGTGTTTGCTCAGGTGCTGCCGGAGCACAAGGACCAGAAAATCGCTGAGCTGCAGCGACAGGGCAAGAAGGTCGCGATGGTCGGGGATGGCGTCAACGACGCCCCCGCGCTGACCCGCGCGGACATCGGCATTGCTATTGGCAGTGGCACGGACGTCGCCATTGAGTCGGCGGGTATTATTCTGGTAAGGAGCAACCCGCTGGATGTGGTGAAGATCTTTGAATTGAGCCGAGCCACTTACCGTAAGATGATCCAGAACCTGATCTGGGCGACGGGCTACAACGTGATCGCGCTGCCGCTGGCGGCGGGTATCCTCGCACCGGTCGGATTCATCCTGTCTCCGGCAGTCGGCGCGCTGTTCATGTCGCTGAGCACCATCATCGTTGCCATCAATGCCCAGTTCCTGCGCCGGACAGACTTGGCTGCGGCGTAGGAATCACAGGTAAGTCGAACTGTCCCCCAGGCATGGGGGACAGCGTGTTCGTTCAGGGTAATCCGCGTCATCGGCCTGGACATCGGTTTCCGACCTTTGCAAGGTCCATGCAAGCTATAACGAATACATTGGCGACATCGACTTTGTAACAATCTTAGTTTAGGATATTTCAGTCTGTGAGTGCCAAACACTCGCGGGGTTCAATTGGGCAATACGGAGTGAGGGAATGCAGCCCAAATCCCAATATCTGAATCCGATCACCTTATTGGGCATTCTTCTGGCTACATCAGCCGTGACGATTGGCTTGACTGCGTTTGTTCGGGCGCACGGCGGATTTAGTCCAGTCGATTTTGTCAATCATCTCAGACACTTTGATCATTTGTTCCTTGGGAACACTCCTATTCAACTGGGTTTTGCGGCCAGTATTGTTGCCCTAATAGGCGTTCTGTGTGGGCGCTGGAACCATTGGCAACTGATCAAAATGAAGCTCATTCAGGATGCTGGAAGTACCGAGGCCGGTGTCGCGATCAACGCCGTTGATGAATTGCGGCGTCACGGCTTGCTGATTGAGGAAAAAGGGGTGTTGTCAGGCGCAAACCTAATAGCCGCTGATTTGCGAGGGGCGCAGCTTTGGCTCGCGAACCTGCAAGATGCCAATTTGTCGTCAGCCACCATGCAGGATGTCAATCTGCTTTTTGCCAATCTAAAGGACTCCTATCTGAGATTGGTGGACTTGCGCAACGCCGGTTTGGCGTGCGCTGATCTGAGGGGAGCAATCCTGACGCTGGCAAATCTGGAAGGTGCCAGCCTTATGCACGCCAATCTGGCGGAAGCCACGCTGACAGACGTTCAATTCGACGGCCTCACCATTTTGCCAGACGGATCGAAATGGTTGCCCAGCACCGATCTGTCACGTTTTACAGATCCAACACATCCAGACTACTGGCGGCCCCAGGTCGGCTCAGTCTGGTGGCACATGGAAGACTGAATTCCTGCTGCTCGGTGACGTCTTCAAGACTCCTGCCTCCGTCACTGCGATAACAGAAATCAGTTCATGCCCCCAAGATTTTCGTGATTAGCTTCAAACGACTCATTCAGGGGAATGGGGTTTGAGAGTTTTGGGTGTAGCTGGTGCAGCGAGTGCAGTCCTGTCATCTCCGGCATAATGTCATTAGTCTTGTTACGACTCGGATGGCTTCGATCCGATCCTGTTGCAGATATTGCACGGACTGGTGGAGCGCGTACGTGTTGACAAGGTATGTGACGACACCTGCCATATCTTTCTCAATTTCAGCGGCGATTAGGATAAGCCCTTCGTAGTCAGATGGATGCTCAGCTGCCATTTCGAGCAGGTCGAGTTGCTCCTGAACACGCTGAATACGGTCAACGATTCTCGCCTTGCTCTCGGTCGCAGTCTCAACACTCATCGATTCTCCGCCGGAAACTGGCCCACCATCCGTATACCCCGAAGACTATATCAAGCGTCGCGCAGATGAACCCGTGCTGTCAATACGCTATAATGCCTGGTGATATACGCTCTATGGCATACTTGAACAACCCAAAACTATGCGGCAACTCGACTGTCCGTTCCTAACAAGAGAGCAGATCATGAAGACCACCCGTCTTGTACTTGCCGCAGCGTTGATTCTGTTAGTCAGCGCAGGATTATTCGCATGTGGAAGCAGTTCACCGTTAGTGACGCTTCCCCTGGCAGACGGAAAACCGACCTTCCTTTACTTCTTCACAGAAAGCTGAACTCCCTGAGCACAAATGACGCCCATCGTGAATGGGCTGGAAACAGAGTACAGCGAAAGAGTGGCATTCGTGCGGATCAATGCGGGTGAAGGCGAAGGTGAGCAATTGTTCCGGCGGTTGGGTCTGCCAGGGCACCCGAGCTACGTGTTTTTTTCGACCGCAGGCCAGGAAGTTTTCCGAACCTTTGGCACAGTCGATTCATTACGCCTGAAAAACGCTATTGAGGATGTCCTGCGCTAAGTCGGCAGGGCTATTTGTATCATTTGTTGCGAATTCGAAGATGAAAACGGCTGCAAGCGCAGCTATTTTCAGCCCAGACAGAGAAATTATGCTTCGGCGGGGGTGTAGTCGATTTCCTGCAACTTATTGGTGATGGATGACCACGTCGCTGGGTTATTCCATTGAAC
>JAIOHO010000308.1 GCA_019912905.1 Anaerolineae bacterium | reverse complement strand
CAGTATGAAATCAGCAACTGGTCCAAACCAGGCTTCACCTGCCGCCACAACCTGCAATACTGGCGTAATTTACCTTACATCGGGCTTGGTCCCGGGGCACATGGCTATGCAGGCGGCATACGCTACTCGACTATCCTATCTCCGCAGCAGTACATTCAACGGATTCAGAAAGCCAATTCATCCTATGCGTTTCCACTGACACCCGCAACCGTTGAGTCCGTGAAGGTCGATCGAGACAATGAGATCAGCGAAACGCTCATCATGGGTCTTCGGCTCACCCGTGAAGGCATCCTCTGGCATACATTTAAAGAACGCTTTGGGGCCGACCTGCGCGACGTTCACGGACCCATCCTCGACCGGTTCGTGGGTTATCACCTTCTTGAGGTTGATGACGACCGGGTGCGGTTGACAGACCAGGGCAGGCTGCTGAGCAACGTCATTTTTCGCGAGTTGGTGTAGAATAGTCAACTCACTTTGATAAGCGGAGTCTGCTGCAAGGCAGAGATGTTGCTGGCACCAGTGCACAACATCGCAATTCGGATCTGGGCGCTAAGTTCCCGGATGAGTTGATCGACCACTTCGACAGACTGATCGGCAGCTTTCAGAAAAGGACCGGCCATCCCGCCCAGAGTCGCTCCCAGAGCTATGCTTTTGGCAATGTCGATGCCATCTCTCAAACCGCCACTTGCGATAATCTTTGCATTCGGTGCGCCCGCGACTGCGTACTGGATAGCCTCCGCAGTCGGAATACCCCAGTCGGCAAAACTGGCTGCGACCCGCGCATGGAAGGCGGTCGGCGCACGATGATATTCCACTTCGCTCCACGATGTGCCACCCGCACCCGCGACATCAATGGCGGCGACACCTGCGCTGGCAAGATCGCGCGCATTCTTTTCCGAGAAGCCCCAGCCCACTTCTTTGGCGATTACCGGCACATCCAGCGCCCGGCAGACCGTTTCTACCCGAGCCAGCAGACCAGCAAAACGTGTATCGCCTTCAGGCTGAACCGCCTCCTGTAACACATTGAAGTGAAGGATGAGTGCATCGGCTTCAATCATCTCCACCGCGCGGCGGCACTGATCGACCCCATAACCATAGTTCAACTGCACCGCGCCGACATTGGCAAACAACAGAATATCCGGGGCCACGTTGCGTACTTGCAGGCTGTACGCTAATTCGGCATTTTCAATAGCCGCACGCTGCGAACCAACGCCCATCGCGATGCCATGCTGCTGCGCGGCCTCCGCCAGATTTTGATTGATGCGATGGGCAAGGTCGGTGCCGCCGGTCATTGACGAGATTAAGATTGGAGCAGACGACACTTTGCCAAACAGATCAACCCGCATGTCGATCTCATCCAGATCCAGTTCTGGCAGGGCCTGGTGCAGAAACCGATACCGCTCCAGACCGGTGGTCAGGCGGGGGAACTGGACATCTTTTTCAAGATTGATCCGAATATGATCAGCCTTACGATTCTCGATGGTGACCTTGTCCGTGACTTCGGGCATGGGATGGTGTTCCTAAATGTTGGCGGCACGAATCCTACACGATAAACTCAGCGTGTGTCAACCTTGACGCAAGAGCACACACTGGTAAGCCGAATTATAATCGGTATAATGTATCACCTGTTATTCGTGCAGAATACCCCGCACACCAATAGTGGAGGCATACAGATGGCATCTATCGACGAGCGTGTCAAAAATATCGTGATTGAACTGCTGGGCGTGGACGAAGATCGTGTCATTCCTGAAGCGCGTTTCCGTGAAGATCTCGAAGCGGATTCCCTCGACCTGGTCGAACTGATCATGGCTTTTGAAGAGGAATTTGGCGGCGAGATTACCGATGAAGATGCGCAGTCCATCACGACAGTTGGCGAAGCAGTGACTTACATCAGCCAGCAAATGGGGGGTAATTAATTACCTGATTTTCAGGCTGCCCATCAACATGTAAGCTGCGAGGTAACTTACGAGAAGTTACCTCGTCTGTTTTCTGCGAGGGCAAAGATCGAACAGATGACTAAAAATAACACCCCGCCAAACCCCATGTTTGTCGGAAGTCCAAATTCCAGCATGAACCCCTGGCTCATCCATAATCCAATCAGGCTGAAGGCGGCCCCAATGCCCACGACCGCCAGTTGAATGCGCCGGTGAGCCGACTCAAAGCGGCGGCTGAGGCCAATTCCGCCGATGAGCACCAGTGCGATGGATAACATCAACTGCTGACGGTAATTCATGTCTTCCCGGTCGCTCACAAAAAACTCAAACGGAGGCAGCAGCGCCACTGCGATTAGTCCGACGAGGGCTGCACGCAGCCACCAACCATGTCGCGACGACGGCATAAAGGCAATCAAAGCGCCTACACCCACCCACAAAGATCGCAGCAGACAGGGCGCAAGGAGAGGTGGCACAGTGGCGCGGACCACAGGATGAAGGCTGGACCATTCGGCCAGATCCATCACGTTCAGAGTCTGGCTTGCACCCGGATTGTCTAACCAGGGCAAACTCAGGGCCGATGCCATCAGGCCAAGCAGAATCCATCGAGGCCAATCACGGGCAGCGGCAGGCCGGTTCATTCGCGCATGGCACCCGTAAGTTCGTCGATGCGCTGGTGGATCTGCGTATCTTCTTCCTGCTGGCTTTCAAAGAAATTGACCATGAATTCGCTGCGTCGCTGGCGCAGCGCCATTGGCGCGACGGCGCGAATATCGGTCACCGTTGCCAGATCGCGCCCATCTGCGGCTGCGTAGGCCCTGGCTGCCTCCAGCATGGTATATTCCGCGCGGTGTGAATCGATGTCCAGCTCCTGAACCAGGGTCAATCCCACATGAATAGCGTCATCTGAAAGTGACGTCTGTTTGAGAAGCTCGCGGGCCAGGATAATCTCTTCGCGGGTGATCGCCGTAGCTTCTTCCCATTGACGGACAAACGACCCTGGGTTGTGGCGATAGGCGCGATTCCGGTGATAGATTTCGAAGCGATCCTCTTTATTCATTAATCCACGCACGTTTACACGCAGCCCAAATCGATCCAGAATCTGGGGTCGCAGGCGGCCCTCCTCCGGGTTCATCGAGCCGATCAGCACGAAGCGCGAGCGATAAGTTCCCGACATTGCGCCTCGCCGGACGGTATAGGCACCCTGCGCTGCGGCATCCAGGATGGCATCGACGATCTGATCGTCGAGGAGGTTCACTTCGTCGATATACAGCAGGTTGTTGTCTGCACGTGCCAGAATGCCCCGCTCGACCCGCACGCGATTCTGCTGGACGGCGATGCGCTCATTAATGCCGCCAACGACATCATCGAGGCGAGCGTTCAGCGGCAGTTCAACCAGTTTGACCGCTTCATAATGCGAGATGCTCTGTCCGCTGTGAAAGCGCTCATAACAGTCTGGATAGAGAAGCTGGGAAGCCTCAGTCTGAAGATCTTCGGGTAGTGCGCCTTCCTCACAATCGCTGACTTCGATGTCCGGCAAGATACCGGAGAGGCTGCGGACCGCTGTCGTCTTTCCGGTTCCCCGGGGGCCGATGAGCAGGACCCCGCCAATGGCCGGGTTAATCACCGTGAGCATCAGCGCGACGCGCATCTCCAGTTGACCGACGATCGCCAGGAAAGGGTAAGGGCGGTGATCTGCCAGCCCCAGATCGACCTCATCCTCAGCCAGGACACGGCGCGCACCGGACCGGTTCAGAATTTTGAGTAAGACTGAGGAGTCGGGATTGTTTTCAAAGTCCGCTAAAAACTCGTGAGTCACCGGATGTGTGCCTTTTCCTGCGCTCGCTGCTGCTTACGGTAGGCCTGCCGCTGCTCCGCCTCGGATGCACGCAGCACCTCCTCGGGTGATTCCAGCAGCAGTTCGGGCACCAGAGTCGGGTTCCCATCGTCGGCAAGGGCGACATAAACCAGGTAGGCGGTGTTCGTCACGTCGGTGTCGCCGGTGAGGGGGTTTTCCATGCTGACTATGACCCGGACTTCCATCGAGGTGCGCCCGACAAACGTGAGTTCCGCATCGCAGCGCACCAGACTGCCGACGAAAATAGGCTTCATGAAGGACATCGAGTCGATCGCGACTGTGACCACAGGGGCGCGGGCATGACGCATCGCCACCAGTGCCCCTGTTTCATCGACCATTTTCATGATGACGCCGCCGTGTACGTTGCCATGGCCGTTGGCATCCTGCGGCCCCATCAGTGCGCTCAGCGTAACACGGGAGTCAGCGACGCGTTTTTTCTCGCGCTGCATACTAACTCATATCAGCTTTCAGGTCTGGGATGTTCTTAAAGACATCCGGGTCCCACTCGAGCACATCGACGAAGCTGTAGCTCAACTCCGCAGGCGTGGGGGGAAGCGGAGCACGCGGCGGGAGGTTGCGCGGCCTGGGCGGTGGCAGCTTCCGTATTTTCAGCACCAGCTGGCGATCGTTCACGCGCTTGCGTACGATCCGACCATCCGCTGACAACCGGCCAATCCATTCGCCAAAGGCGGTATAAACATCATGATCCGTGCCGCGCACAAAACCGACATACTCGCCGCGCGCATCCCAGAGGCAACTGTTAAGCAGCGTCGCGTGCCATTCGCCGCGCGAGTCAAAAACAAAAAATGGCTCATCAGGATTAATGGTGAACTTCCTTACAGACCCGGCCATGAAGACACCTCCTCACTTTACAATCTTTATGTTTAGATTATAACAGTTTCAGGGCCGCATGGTCACGTAAATTTTGTGTCGTCCAGTACATTCTGATAAATCTGATGAAGCTGCGCCGCCGAAGCCTGCCAATCAAACTTTTTGACCTGCGCCAGCCCGCGCTGGACAAGGACCTCCCGCAGCGGCGAATCGGTGAGGAGGGTGCCTAGTGATGCGGTGATAGCATCCACCGCATAGGGGTCCACTTGAAGGGCCGCATCCCCGGCCACCTCCGGCAGCGAGGACACATTTGAGGTTAGCACCGGAGTCTGGCAGGCCATCGCTTCGAGGACAGGCAGCCCAAAGCCCTCGTAGAGGGATGGGAACGCAAAACACACCGATGCACTGTAGAGTGCCGCCAGGTCAGCCTCATCGACGAAACCTATGAAGTGGACGAAATCCTGCATTTCGACGGCTTCAATCGTGGCATAAATCGGGTCTTCCAACCAACCACGACCACCGGCGATGACCAGATGAACATCCAGACCACCCTCGCGCAGCCGAGCTAATGCCTCGATCAGCCGCCCGTAATTTTTTCGCGGCTGCACGGTGCCCAGAGAGAAGATGAAGGGAAACGTGCCGAGATTGTATTTCTGCCGAACTATGGCGACCTGCGAGTCTTCGACCGGACCAAAGCGGCGGTCAACACCCCCATACAGCACAGTCACTTTCTCTGGCGGTACGGTATACAGCTCGATCAGATCGTTTCGCGTGGCCTGAGAATCGGCCAGGACATGATCGGCGGCTCTGACAGAGGCGGGCACCACCCGATCCAGATAGGCTTTGAGCCGGGGTTCGGCAGCTTCGGGCACGCGCACAAAGGAAAGGTCATGGACCTGGAGCACGGTGCGTGTCTGAGGGCGGGTCGGCGGGAGCACAAAATCTGTGGCGTGATACAGGTGAATGTCGCCGGTAAAGACTTCGACCGGAATATTCAAGTGCAGCCGATGCCAGAGGCGAGCAAGCCAGCGCGGGTTCAAGGGTGTGGGACGCCAGTCGAAATTCGCCGCAGGGGGAGGGGGAAGCTGTCGTGCAGATGCACCCGCCACAAACAGGCGGTAAATCGTTTCGTGATCTTCACGGACAAGCGCGCTGACAAGGTCACGCACATAGCGTCCAATGCCAGCGCCCTGTTCATAAGCTGGTGTGTAATCAATCGCGACGATGGGCAAGTTAGTCGATGTCGTTGTAGGTCCAGTAACGATTGGCGAAAAAATTCCAGAACATCACCACGATCACTCCGATGAACATCGCGGCAAACGTGCCGAGCTTACCTTCCGCAGTTGCAGAGGGTATATACGCGGGTCTGAAGCTCTGGATGAGCGGCAGCAGTTTGGGCATCAGGAATGTGCCCATCGGCAGATACGCCCATGAGATCCATAAGGTCCTCCCCAGCCAACCGACCAAGCTGATAAAGGTGAACAGGATTAGCTGCTTACGCACGGACCTGGAGCGGGAGTCTGGATACGTCCAGATGCGGTTCCAGGTAAAATTGCTGATAATGGCCGCGCAAAAGGCAATCGTCGTCGCCGCGGCGACGCTGAGCGCATCATGCGGAGGCAGAATAGTTGCCTGGACAAGAAACATGGTGCCAAAATCGACCACAGCACCAATCGTGCCAACGACGGCGAATTTCAGGAAGCGCTCAACCTCTTTCGATTTGTTTCCAAAGCGCTTGGCGACGGCCAGAATGACGACATCAAAAGGATTACGAAAAGGCCGTGTGCTGTCAGCTGCGTTCAATTGCGTCATCTCGTCCTCAGACTCACACTACACATGACCTGATTATACAGCACCCCGAGGATGCCGAGCATCAAGCCAAGATGAAGAAAAAGATTGTTGACGTACAGATCATCAAACAGGCTGTGAACAGACAGGTAAGTCCATGTTCCTAGTAAACCTGTCGCCACAAAACGAGCAACAATGTCCGGGTGTTTGCGTGCCCGCCAATTCAGCCACATTATCAGGAACCATACCTTGCCGTAACCTAAAAGGCCAATGATGCCACCTTCGGCCAGGATGTTCAGGTAATAATTGTGGGCATGACCAAGCGGTTCATGCCAATTGATCAGGCGATAGGTGGGATAGGCGATTTCGTAATTGCCGAGGCCCACCCCGATCCAGGGCTGGCTGCGGGCCATATTGAGCGCAGCCTGCCAATGTGCCAGACGTTCGACCACCGGGTAGTTGTCCGGGGTAATATCTACGCCGCGCACATCGTCGAACGCGAAGAATTCCGCTGTAGAGCTGCTGATCCGTGCCACGACAGAGGCAGGCAGCAGGCCCGCCGACCAGAGCACCAGCACCATCCCAAGCAGTGCCCCCGCCAGCCCCAGACCATACTCCAACCGACGCGGAAGTGCCAGGAACATGACGGCCAGCGCTGCGCCAAATGCGAGCCAGGCCCCCCGACTCCACGAGATGAGGATGCCAGTCACCAGCAGGGCTGCACCAGCGCCATAGAAGGCGGCCAGTGTCGCATCCACCCTGCGGCGATTGAGCCAGGCACGCAGCGCGTACCCCAGCGCGGTCATCAGCGCGACCGGTGCCAGGATGCCCATGAAACCACCAAATGGGTTCGGTTGGCCGAACGTGCCAAAAGCCCGAAAGAAACGCCCGTTAATCAGCAGATGCAGCGCGCCGCTGCCGCCCAGAAATTCATACCACCCGATCAGCGCATTGGCAGCGCCCGCCAATACCAGCCCAAAGATCAACCACTGCCATTGTTTGCCCTGGATAGTCGTCACGATCACCACAGCCAGAGTCAGCATCTGGACCCACTTCAGCCATTCTGTCAGCCAGGTACTCACCGAAAGCGCCGTAAACGC
>JAIOHO010000307.1 GCA_019912905.1 Anaerolineae bacterium | reverse complement strand
GTTCTGACTGGAGATGACCACGCCGGTTCGCGCCGGTCGGGTGGCGGTGGCGGTCGGCAGTCCGGCGACGGTGGTTGCTTCAAACGCCTGCTGCTGGGCTGCGCTGCGCGATGACGCCGTGCTGACGACTAACCCAGCCAGCAGCCCGATAGTCACGGCGGCGCTGATGACGATGGTGAGCACATAGGTCAGAAAGCCAACGATTCGCCCGCCGATGCCGCCCCCGGTACGGCGGCGTGGGGCACGGGCCGGGGCGCGTTTGTCCAGCTTCTCCAGCCATTCGCGGGCTTTGGGATGGTCGATGCTGCGCAGGAGTTTGCGGGCTTCGTCATAACGACCCTGTTTAATCAGTTGTTGGGCATGCTGCATCTGATTTCTGGACATCGGTACGAAGGGCCACCTTTTGTACTCATTAAAGAACCAACCGGTGCAGCGCTGCTTTCGAGATGATGCACCGCACGCACGCGGCTTCATTCTCTATGATAAGCCATAACAGGCCGGGCGCAAACTCAACTATCTCCTTCTGCCTGCTTGTACTACAATGCAGGGAGACGTTATCCAATCTTCCGATGGAGACCGTAACTATGAGACGCATCCTGATCCTGCTGGGGCTGCTGTTGGGTCTGGCGGCCTGTGAAGGCGGGGCGAGTGACACCGGGGGCGAACCCTTTGCCGGGAACAGTATCATCCAGTGGGATCGCAGCCCTTCGACGGTCGTGTTTCGCACGGAGGTGGTAGGCGGGGACCGCGACACCAGCTTCTTGGCCCGGAATGAGATTCCACTGTGTTCGATTTACGGCGATAACCGGGTGGTCTGGACCAATGATCTGGGCGACTTCGACTCGCAGGTGCTGTGGGACAAAGTGACCGACCAGCAGATTCAGGATTTTATTTCCTTTCTGACCGTCGCGCAGCAGATCTTCGGCTACGATGCCGGGGGCGACCTTCAGCCGCCGTCCGCCGTTCAGCCGGTGCGCGAGGTGATTACGGTCGGTGTGAACGGGCGGGTCCACCGGACCGATTCGTTTTCGCGCACGGAATGGCCGGTGGATTATTTCCAGCATATCGTCGATTTCTGCAAGCAGGTGAGCCGCGCGCCGGTGCTGTTCGAGCCAACCGGAGCCTGGCTGACGGTACAGTCGATCCCCTATGATTCGTCGCGCCCGCTGCAAATCTGGGATGGGCAGGCTGCCGGGCTGGACCTGGCGGAACAGGCGCAGCGCACCGAACCGCTGTGGCTGACGGGCGATAACCTGCGCATCCTGTGGAATATCATCCGCACGGCCTCGCCGCAGGTGATGTTCAGCGACCTGGACGGCAACGCCTTCGAGGTGGTGCTGGAAGTGCCGGGGATTCATCCGAATTCACCGCCTGCGCCACAGTAGAATCTGCCAGTTTTCAGCTACCAGTCCTCCATCGCTGGAGGGTTTAGGCATGCGTTAGGCTGTCTGACCATAATGGCGGCGAGTGATTTTTAACGTGATTATTCCGGGCGGTGAACGGTCGCCAATTTTATGCGCATCGCCGCTCGTGATCTTATCTGGAGGTAAGGGATTATGAAGGTGCTGGTAACCGGGGGCGCAGGCTATATCGGCAGCCATGTGGTGGATTTGCTGATCGAGCGCGGCTATGAAGTCGTGGTTATCGACAACCTGTATACCGGGCATGTCGAAGCAGTACATCCCCAGGCGACATTCGTTCAGGGCGATCTGCTCGATCACGCCAGGGTGAAGGACGTCTTTGAGGCGCACGCGTTCGAGGGAATCCTGCATTTTGCGTCCCATACGCTGGTGGGCGAAAGCTGGGAAAAGCCCTGGCTGTACCTGCGCGATAATGTGGTCGCGGCCAGCAATTTGCTGGAAGAAGCCGCCAATCACGGGGTCAAGCGGTTCATCCTGTCTTCGACGGCGAACCTGTTCGATGACCCGGAGAATATCCCGATTGTGGCCGAGGAGCGCATCGTCCCCGGCAGTCCATATGGGGAAAGCAAGTACATGATCGAGCGCCAGTTGTACTGGATGGAGCGCATCTACGGCATGGCGTCCTGCTGCCTGCGCTACTTCAACGCCAGCGGCGCGCATCCCGATGGGCACATCGGCGAGGATCACACCCCGGAATATCACCTGATCCCGATTATCCTCCAGGTGGCGCTGGGCCAGCGCGAGAAACTCACCATCTACGGCGACGATTACAAGACGCCGGACGGCACCTGCATTCGGGATTACATCCACGTGATGGACCTGGCCGACGCGCATATCCTGGCGCTGGAAGCCCTGGCCGATGGCAAGAGCCGCAAGTACAACCTGGGCAACGGCAAAGGCTATTCCGTGCGCGAGGTGGTCGATATGGCCCGGCAGATTACGGGGCAGACGATCACAACCGAAGTGGGTGCACGCCGCCCCGGTGACCCGGATAACCTCATCGCCGACAGCACGCGCATTATGCAGGAACTGGGCTGGCAGCCGGAGTTCAACACCCTGCCGCACATCATCGAAACCGCCTGGAACTGGCATAAGAACAACCCACACGGGTACGCCGGGCGGAAATAGGTATTTTCAACGCAAAGGCACAAAGACACAGCAAGACAAAGGGTGCGTCATTCAGAGGATGTGCCCTTTTGTTTCAGTTCCGCTTTTCACAAATGCGACTCACCGGCATGAAACCGAGGTGCGCTATACTTCTTCGAAAAATCCTTGGATAAACGAACGATGGAACACTGGGATGGCGGTGATCTCTACGAAGCCTATATGGGCCGGTGGAGCCGACAGGTTGCCCGCGAATTTGTGTCGCAGGCGTTTTTCCAATCCCAGAATGGCCGCTGGCTGGATCTTGGCTGTGGCACCGGTGCCCTGACTCAGGCCGTCGTGGATGTCCGGCAGCCGGAGTCTGTGGTCGGCGTGGATGCCTCGCCGGGTTTTGTACGCTACACCCGCCAGCGGGTTCAGGACAGCCGGACGCAATTTGCCGTTGCCAATGC
>JAIOHO010000306.1 GCA_019912905.1 Anaerolineae bacterium | reverse complement strand
CAGTTTCTCTATGGCTTCAGATGCGCGATCTTGTAGTCGCTTTTTCAGATCGTCCGCTTGTGTGGGCATTGAACAATTACCTGTCTCTGCTTCTGTCATCCTCCTATTCTAACTCTTTGCCCCTAACTTGAAATGCACCCTTTTCACAAGCCCGGCGAATCACCCATTTTTTTATGGCTAAAAAATTAGAACGTTGTTAAACTGTCAGATATTCGCCGATAGATAGTGGATTCAAAAATAGACAGCGTGTCTAGTATAATGGGTATCAGACTCGAAACAGCAGGAAGGGAGCCAGTGCATGGCTGATCTTTATGATAAGATTGCAACGGACGGCGATTTGAAGCGCGTAAAGGATGCCCAGTCAATTGGCATGTATCCCTATTTCCGCGCGCTGAGCGACTCGGAAGGCACGACGGCCACCATTGAGGGTAAACAGGTCGTGATGTTAGGGTCCAACAATTACCTGGGCCTGACCACCGACCCGCGTGTCCGTCAGGCGATGATCGAGGCGGTCGAACGCTACGGCACCAGTGTGACCGGTTCCCGGTTTTTGAACGGGACACTGGAACTGCACCTGGAACTGGACCGGCGGCTGGCAAAATTCATCGGCAAGGAGGCGGCCATCGTTTTCCCCACAGGCTATCAGACCAATGTGGGGACAATCTCGGCGATGGTGGGCAAGGGGGATTTCGTCATCGTCGATAAGGACGATCACGCCAGCATCGTCGATGGCTGCTTGATGTCGCGCGGCGAAATGAAGCGCTTCCGCCATAACGATGCGGGCAGCCTGGAAGCGGTCCTGAGCAAACTGCCGGATGATGCCGGAAAACTGGTGGTCGTCGATGGCGTCTACAGCATGGGCGGGGATATTGCACCGCTGCCGGAACTCGTCGAGATCTGCAAGCGATTCGGTGCGCGGATCATGGTGGACGATGCACACGGTATCGGCGTGACGGGTGGGGGACGCGGGACGGCAGCACACTACGGCCTGACCGACGATGTGGACCTGATTATGGGCACCTTCAGCAAGAGTTTTGCGTCTATCGGCGGATTCATCGCCGGGAGCAAGGATGCCATTCACTATATTCAGCACCGGGCGCGCGCGCTGATCTTCTCCGCGGCGCTGCCTGCACCCAATGCGGCGACGGTGCTGCGGGCGCTCGACATCATCGAGACCGAACCCCAACACGTCGAAAATCTGTGGGACAATGCTGATTATATGCGTAAGGGCCTCAAAACGATGGGTTACAATACCGGGCAAAGCAACACGCCCATTATCCCGGTGATCCTGGGCGAGGATTTCCGCGTGGCGCTCGCCTGGCATGCCCTGATCGAAGAAGGCGTATATACCAATCCGGTCGTGCCCCCGGCTACACCGCCCAACGGCGGTCTGCTGCGCACGAGCTATACCGCGACTCATCGCAAAGAACATCTCGACCGCGCACTGACAGCCTTCAAGGTTGTTGGCGAACGGCTTGATTTTATCCCGGCATCGGGTGAGACACCGGAGCAGGTGACGTCTTAATCACCGTTACTCGAGTCATTTCATCATGAACGGGGTACCTGTCGGGGTGCCCCGTTTTTTTACTTCTATCCACCGAACGGAGTATCCGGCGTCGGCGTGTCTGTGGGTTTAGGGTTCTTGCGGAAGCGCCAGGGGCCGCCTTCCAGACAATTGATCTGGACGAAGTTCTCATCGAGCGGGTAGATGTAAACTGTGTGCCAGCCGTCGAGCGGTATGTCGGCCAGATCGATTTGCTCATTCTGCCGCAGCTCGACAACGACCTCAAACTTGCTGTTGTCCGGCTCGATGATGCGAATCAGGTTGTACGGCGTGCGCGGCCCGCGCCAGTTGAACGTAAGCTGGCCGGTCCCTTCAATCGCCTGCGTGCCGTCGATGGGCGTGAGAATCTCCCAGGGTAGACACTCATACTTCGGCTGCGACGGCTGAACAGCGCCCGGCACCCGCAGCGTCTGACCGGCTCGGATGACATTCGGGTCGCTCAGGCAGTTGGCCTGGGTCAGTTCGCTGACTGACGTGTTATAGCGGTCGGCGATTTTAATCAGCGCATCATTGTTCTGCACTTCGTATGTGAGCTTCCAGTCTTTGCGGGGTTCGCAGCCCGGCGTCGTGCTGGGGGTTGGCGTTTCGGCCCCGCGCAGGCCCGGAATCGAGACGCTCAGGTCAATGGCCTGCGTGGGAGTGATGGTCGGAGTAGCGCTCGGCGGCAGGGTGGCAGTCGGTGGCTCGAACGTCGGCGGCGGCTTGAGTGTGCGCGAGGGCGTCAGTGTCGCCAGCGGGGTATAGGGCGGAATCGTCTCTGTCGCGGTGGCATCGGTGATCTCGCTGGTCGCTTCGGGCTGCTGCTGGCTGATCGCTTCGACATGGGCACCATTCGGCACGACCGGACCAGGAGCCATCGTCATGCGCATCAGGATCGCGCCCAGCAGTCCAGCGATAGCCATCAGAAGAAAGGTGTGCAGGTAGCGGGCGAAGAACTGGATCATCGGGGACCTTCTTTCTCGACTACGCGCGGCATGAGTTGGCCGTCATGCAGGTCGTAGGCAGTATCGACAATTTCAGCGATCATGGGGTCATGCGAGACGATAATAAAGGTCGTTTGCTGCGCTTCGGCGATGCCGCGAAACAGCGCCATGATGCGGCGGGCGGTGCCGGTGTCGAGACCGCTGGTTGGCTCATCGGCCAGAATCAGCCCCGGGCGCAGCGCCAGGGCGCGGGCGATGGCGACGCGCT
>JAIOHO010000305.1 GCA_019912905.1 Anaerolineae bacterium | reverse complement strand
GGGCGCAGCGGTTCGCCGGTGTTGGCGCTCATCATGAACTCCACCTGGTCGATGCCTGTGGCCGAAAACGTCACGCGCCGGTCGCCGACATAACAGCCTTCGGGATCATCGTCGTAGGTGATGCTGACCTCGAAGCGCGTCGCTTCCATGCGCAGGTCGTTCAATTCCGTGATGACACTTTCGCTCAGCTTTTCACCGAACTGCTGGCGGAAGCGGCTGATCTTCAGGCCCATCTCGCCAATGTAGGTCAGCAGCTTGTGTTCGTCGGCCCGCAGTTCTTCCAGCCGTTCTTCGCTGTGTTCGATCGCATCCAGCTCGGCCAGCGCCTTTTCGCCATATTCGATCACGGCTTCAATCGTCGCGCCGTAGCGCCGCCGCAGCGTGTTGATCGCCTCCAGCCGTTCTTCGACTTCATCCAGCCGCTGCGGGTTATGCTCGACGGCGTCGATATACCCCTGAAGCGTGAAGGCCAGTTCCTGCGCCTGCTGCGAGATCGAATCCGCCAGTTCTGCCGATTCATTCAGGTCCGGGTCGATGCGCACCAGTTTTTCGAGCAGCACGCTGGCCCGCATCAGCAGATCGACGGCGTTGCTCTGGTCGACGGCGCTGTCGTCCCCCACCAGCAGCAGCAGCGCCTCGCCGCTGAGGGTCGCCAACTGCTCGCTGTTGCCCAGGCGGGTGCGCTCGGCGCGCAGTTCGTCGTCTTCGCCCGGCTTCAGTTTGGCGGCGTCGATTTCCTCGACCTCCCGCCGCAGCCGTTCCGCCTTGCGTTTGAGCGCGGCTTCATCTTCCAGCAGGCTTTGAATTTCGCGGCGTGTGGTCTGCACCCGTTCGACCATGACGGCCATGGCGGTGCGCATTTCCAGCAGGTCGGCGTAGCGGTCGAGCAGGTCGATATGCGTACCGGATTTGAGCAGTGAGAGATGTTCGCTCTGGCCGTGGACATCGACCAGCACTTCGCCGATCTCCTTGAGGATTTCCACCCGCACGGTAATCCCATTCACCCGGCCCATCGACCGCCCCGAATCGCGGACTTCGCGCGCCAGGACCAGGAAATCCGCGCGGCCATCCTCCAGCAGCCCCTCGCGTTCAAGCACCGGCTGGAGCAGGACCTGCGCCCGCGCATCCAGAGAAAACACGCCTTCGACCAGGGCGCGGTCGGCCCCGGCGCGCACGAAAGCGCTGTCGGTTTTTCCGCCCAGCAGCAGTTCCAACGCGTCGATCATGATCGACTTGCCCGCGCCGGTTTCGCCGGTGATCACGTTGAAGCCCGGCGAAAAGGCCAGATCCAGCTCGTCGATAATGGCAAAATTGCGGATGCGCAGTTCTTCCAGCATAAGTACGAACCCTTTTCGGCTCAATCGTGAGCATGTCCGCAGGGGGATGTCCGGGTCACGCCCGCCGTCCCCCTGCGGCTGAACCCATTCCGTACCAGAGCCAACCTTCTCATATACTCAATCGAAAACGGCCATAGGCTGTTATAGCGACCAGGGCGGCATAGACGATCACGGTCAGCGACAGCACGAGCTGACCATACAGGATCAGCCCTGGGGCCAGCGCCCCAATCAGCGCGCCAGCCGCCGCCACATAGCCGGAATAACGCCCGCGCCGCCGACCCGTCAGCCGCAGCGCTACTTCACTGACCGCGCCGCCAATTGGGATCGCCAGGATGATGACGAACAGCAGAAACCCGCCGATGAAGCTGAGGCCGACCATCCCCAGGGCGGCGATCACGACCGCCACCGCGAATACGATCCCATAGTCGGCGGTGGTGCCTTTGAAGAACTTGTCGTCATGTGCCCGCACACACTCCCGGCAGCGATAGCCGACCGGCGTCTGTACGGCACATTCGGCACACATCAACCGCCCACATTTATTACAGCGCAGCCCGGTTTCGCGGTCGGGATGCACGGCGCAGTAGGTAATTTCTTCCGTCGAGACCTGTTCAGCCATGTCGATTGCTTGTTCCCATTTAACCTCAGATAACCTTTATTGTCACCCGAAATCATGAGAAAAAAGTGATATTTTCAGGCATACGACCACTTTTTTACAGCTTTCTATCATTCCAGGTGGGATGCGACGGCACGGGAATCCGCGGTTCCAGCCGGTCGAGCAGCGAGCGGTAAAAATAGTTCTTGCCACGCATGCGCAGAAAACGGCTGATATTCTCACTGGCCTGCACGCTCACCCGATCCCTTTCCTGCAAGTCCCACAGCAGGCGTCCATCCACGCTGACCACCACATCGGCGTGTCCATTGGGCACCGGGATGACATCGACCAGGGCACCTTCCGCCAGCACAATCGGGCGGTCCATACTCAGATGCGGCGCGACCGGCACCACCAGGATGTTGCGCAGTTCGGGCGGCAAAATCGGCCCACCGGAAGCCAGCGCATACGCCGTCGATCCGGTCGGTGTGGCGATGATGAGGGCATCCCCGTTGTAAGTGGTCGCCCAGTCGCGGTCGATATACATCTCCAGCCGGATGGTGCTGGTGACGAGGCGGCGGCTGACGACCACGTCGTTAAGCGCATCGGCACAGGCTTCGACTTCACCATCGCGCATCACCTGGGCCTGCACCATCATGCGCGATTCGATCCAGTAATCGCCGCTCAGCAGCCGGTCAAAGTGGCTGTCGCAGTTCTGTGGGTCGTCGATCTCGGTCAGAAAACCAAGCTGGCCCATGTTGACGCCCAGCACCGGCACCTGATAGGGGGCGCACACCCGCGCGGCGCGCAGCATGGCCCCATCGCCGCCAATCGCGACGACCAGATCCGACTGTTCGACAGCCGCCTGGACGTCATCTTCGGTCCAACGGGTGGACACCCAGGTGTCGATTCCGCGCGCCTGGAGCTGCTGCGCAATCAATTCCGCAACCGGAGCAGTCTTGGGTCGTAGGGGATGAGCGAGAATACCGATGTGTTTGAGTGTTGCCAATGAGGTCGCTCCTGAACACCCCTCATTATAATCCACGCCGATTTTGGAAACCAGCATCAGTATAGCACAAAAGTTCTTATTCTGCTGCACGCGCGCCGCCGGTTTGTGTTAAGTCGCCCTTAACAATATGGCATACACTTCTTAATCATGCTGCCCGTGATTGTTAACTTTACCCGGCTAGCATTCTGGACGAACCAACGATGATTCAACGCGTTCATACAGCATAAAGAACACACAAGGAGCAAGTAATGGTTCGTAAATTGGCTATTGTGGTTGGCATCCTTCTCCTGGTTGCCTCCTTCAGCAGCGTGGCTGCGCAGGATGGCACGATTGTAGATGTCGCCGCCGGTAACGAAGATTTTTCGACCCTGGCGGGTCTGATTCAGTCTGCTGGCCTGACCGACGCCCTCAGCGCGGAAGGCCCCTTCACAGTGTTTGCGCCCACGAACGAGGCTTTTGCAGCCCTGCCGCAGCCCGTGATGGATTACCTGGGGACTAACACCGACCTGCTGTCTCAGGTGCTGAATTATCACGTCGTCGAAGGGTCCATGATGTCCGGCGACATTGCGGCGGGCGAAGTGGCTACCCTGGATATGGGCAACACGGTGAACGTGGCCGTAGATGATATGGGCGTGCACGTCAACAATGCCACCGTCGTCACTGCGGATGTGGCCGCCAGCAACGGGGTTATTCACGCGATTGATAGCGTCCTGATCCCGGCGATTACCCTGCCGGAAGTCGATCCTCTGGCCGTGACCGAGAATATTGTGATTGCGGGCAGCTCGACCGTCTACCCGGTGACCCAGCGCATTGCCGACCTGTTCAATCAGGATGGCTTTGGCGGCACCATCACAGTCGATAGCATCGGCTCCGGCGCGGGCTTCGAACGCTTCTGCGTGAACGCCGAAACCGACATCTCCAACGCCAGCCGCCCGATTAAGGCCGAAGAAGTCGAAGCCTGCCAGGGCAATGGCCGTGCACCGCTGGGCTTCTACATCGGCATCGACGCGCTGGCGATCACCGTGAGTTCGGAAAATGACTTCGTGGACAGCCTGACTCTGGAGCAGCTTGCCCAGATCTTTGGTGGTGGCACGAACATCACCTGGGCCGACGTGAATCCCGCCTGGCCTGCCGAGCCGATCCAGCTTTACAGCCCGGGCAGCGACAGCGGGACCTATGACTACTTCGTGGAAGCAATCTTCGAGCAGGACGAAACTCCGATCCAGAACGCCGGCGGGGTACAGTTCAGCGAAGATGACAACGTGCTGGTCGTGGGTGTGGAAAGCAGCCCCTACGCCATCGGCTACTTTGGCTTCGCTTACTATCAGGAAAACAAAGACCGCCTGAAAGTCGTTTCGATTGAGGGTGTCACCCCCAGCGAGGAAACCGGCGCCAGCGGCGAGTACCCACTGAGCCGCCCGCTGTTCATCTACAGCGCGCCGAGCATTATGCAGGAAAAGGCGCAGGTGGCGACCTTCATCAACTACTACCTGCAAAATGTGAACGCGCAGTTGGGCACCGGAGCCGATCAGATCGGTTACATCCCGACCAACGAATATATCCAGCGTCAGAGCAAGCTGTACTGGCTGGCGGGTACCGGAGCCATGTCCAGCGGGATGTAGGTCGGTCACCGAACGAATCTACTGGCCGATCGTTCAGCATGATGAACTGACGGATACAGGGAAGGGGCAGGCGCTCCTTCCCTTAATGTATTTAACTGAAACTTAAAAAAAAGGGAATAACTCTTAACAGCAGAACCAATCCTGTCTGCTATGATTCGGCTGGTAATGAATGTCCTTTGCAGCCCATAATTATGTGGAAGGTTCTATGGCACAGGAAATGAGCCTCAGCAGCCCGGCAGTCGGGGTACGTATTCCCCTCGCGGAGCGCATGGCTGCTGAAACCGGCAGAGAAGCCAGCCTGAATCGGCGGCCTCGGTTCGCAGAGCGCGCAATTGGCCTCTTTTTATTCGCTTGCGGCGCGCTGTCGATTCTGACGACGGTCGGGTTTACGATTGTCCTGGGGTCCGAAGCGCTGCGCTTTTTCGCCACTATGGAATGGCTGAATGCCAACAAGCAGACCACTGCCGCCGTCACTGCCGCTGACAGCCGTCTGACGGTTGGAACGGGCGGTTCCACGATCCAGGTGGGTGACATGCTCCGGCTGGGCATCGGCGACAGCGCCGAGCAGGTCCGCGTGGTGGAAGTCGCGGAGGCGGAAACGCTGGTCGTGGAGCGCGGTGTGGATGGCACCCAGGCGATTGATCACACGGTGAATACCCCGATGTTTGTTGGTGTGCAGGTCACCCTGGATAAATTCCTGACGGATACGAAATGGGCACCGCAGATCGGGCGGTTCGGCATTATGGAACTGGTCATCCCGACGCTGGTGATCACCATCATCGCCATGGTGGTCTCGATCCCGCTCGGGTTGGGGGCGGCGGTGTACATCGCTGAGTATGCGACCCCCCGGGTGCGCGGCATCCTCAAGCCGATCCTCGAAATCCTGGCGGGCATCCCCACAGTGGTTTATGGGTATTTCGCCCTGACGTTTATTACTCCCCTGCTTCAGGCGATCTTTGGCCTGAACGTCAAGGTTTATAACATGGCCTCGGCGGGCATCGTCGTCGGCATCCTGATTATCCCGACGATCAGTTCCATCGGAGAGGATGCCCTCCGGGCGGTGCCGCGTGCGCTGCGCGAGGCCAGCTACGGCCTGGGCGCAACCAAACTGGAGACGGTCTATAAGGTGCTGCTTCCAGCGGCGCTGTCTGGCATCGTGGCTGCGGTCATTCTCGGTTTTTCACGCGCAGTCGGCGAAACGATGATCGTGCTGATCGCTTCCGGTGCAGGGCCAAACCTGACGGTGAACCCCTTTGACAGTGCCGAGACGATGGCCGGGCACATCGCCCGCATCAGCACGGGCGACCTGAGCTTTGGCTCGATTGACTATAACAGCGTCTTTGCGGTGGGCCTGACCCTGTTCATCATGACACTGCTGCTCAACTTTGCCAGCACTCTGGTGACCCGGCGCTTCCGCGAGGTTTATCAATAATGAGTGAGCAGGCAGCACCCCGCATTCTCGCTGAACAGGTCAGCGAGCAGACCTTCCTCGAACGCCTGAACGCCCGCAACCGGCGCGGGAAAATCGGCCAGATTTTCTTCTTTTCGGCCAACGTCATTGCGCTGCTGGCGCTCATCGTACTGCTCGGGCATGTCACGAACCAGTCGATAGGGCTGGTGATTTTGCGCAATACCGTTGACCCGGCTTCGCTTTCGGACCGGCCTCTTGAGGAATTGAGCGCCGAAGAACTGGCCGCAATCCTGGTGGAGCAGATGGGTGGACGCGCCCGCGTTTTGATTCGCGATGAACTGAGTCAGGTCCCGGTGAATCAATTCACCACTGCCCCAATGAGTGTCGCTCTGAACGGGCGCAGTTACCCGTCAGAATATGCCGACGCGACCATTAACGATGTGCCGCCGGAGGGTTGGGCCGCGATCCTGGTTGCCAACTTTGGCGCGGCGGACCTGCGCGACATGCTGATCGACAACGTGGTCAAGCCGACCGTCGATGCCAGCTGGCCGCTGATCCAGTCCCTTACCCAGCGCAGCGAGATCGAGACGATTGCCAGGGAGAAATATCCTGACGACATCCTCGAGTTCCATTCGTGGATTAACCTGGATTTCATCACCAGTTCGGTGTCAAGCTCGGCGACGACCGCGGGCCTGCGGACCGCGCTGCTGGGTTCCTTCTGGATCATTTCGATCACCGCCGTCACCGCGCTGATTGTCGGCGTGTCCGCTGCCATTTACCTGGAAGAATATTCCAGCGGCAGCCGGATTGAGCAGTTGATTGAGATCAACATCCGTAACCTGGCCGCGATCCCGTCCGTCATCTACGGGATGCTTGGACTGGCCGTGTTTGTGCGCACATTGGGCGCGTTTACCAGCGGCGCGGTCCTGGGCGTGACGGATTCCAACGGACGCACGGTGATGTCCGCCGGGCTGACGCTGGCGCTGCTGATCCTGCCGCTGCTGATTGTGAACGCGCAGGAAGCGATTCGCGCAGTGCCTTCGTCGATCCGTGAAGCCAGCTACGGCCTGGGCGCGACCAAGTGGCAGACCGTCGCGCGTCAGGTGCTCCCGGCTGCGCTCCCCGGTATCCTGACGGGCGTGATCCTGTCACTGTCACGGGCGGTCGGTGAGACTGCGCCGCTGCTGGTGGTGGGCGCTTCGACGTTTATCGGCATCGACCCTAACGGCCCATTTTCGAAATTTACCGTCGTGCCGATCCAGATTTTCCAATGGACCGCCGACCCGAAACCCGAGTTCAAGAATGTGGCGGCTGCCGCCATTATCGCCTTGCTGATCGTGATGATCCTGATGAACGGCACGGCAATCATCCTCCGCAACCGTCTGAGCAGGAGAACCTAAGACTGTGAGTATGAATGGCAACGGCAAATATGCCATTGAAGCGAAAAACATCGACGTGTATTACGGCAGCTACCGTGCCGTCCATAACGTCAGTATGGGCATCGAGCGCAACAAGATCACGGCCTTAATCGGGCCATCGGGCTGTGGAAAAAGCACGGTGCTGCGGGCGTTCAACCGCATGAATGATCTGGTACCGGGCGCGCGCGTCGAAGGCGAAATCCTGTACCGGGGTCGCAACCTGTACGCCGAGGATGTGGACCCGGTGGAAG
>JAIOHO010000304.1 GCA_019912905.1 Anaerolineae bacterium | reverse complement strand
TGTTGACCGCGATGGTGTACGCTGAACTCGGCTCTGCGATACCAGAAGCCAGCGGCGGCTACCTGTGGGTCAAAGAGGGGCTGCCCGGACCCAATGGTTTTTTGTCCGGTTGGATGAGTTGGTTCGCTCATGCCGTAGCCGGGAGCCTATACGGGGTCGGGTTTGGCGGCTTTGTCTATGAATTGCTGCGCATCCTGTTCCTCAATCCAGAACGTGCTCAGATTGAGGGCGCGGGGATCTTCCTCTCCCATCCTATTGTGCTGCCGTTCGGTCTCGAACTCACGGAAGCCGCCCTCGTGCAGAAGCTTTTCGCCGTACTCGTGATCCTGCTGTTTCTCTACATCAATTACCGGGGCACATCAGAGACCGGGGCGGTTGGCAATATTGTGACCGTGCTGAAGATCATCATCATCCTGATCTTCATTGTGAGTGGGTTGTTTGTTATTTTCGGCGAGCCGTCAAACTTTGCGAAATTTAATAACTTTGCTCCCGAGGGAATCATCGGGATTGTCAGCGCCATGGGCCTGACGTTTATCGCATTTGAGGGTTATGAAATCATCGTCCAGGCTGGCGAGGAAGTGCGTGAACCGCGCAAGAACATCCCGCGTGCGGTGTTTCTGTCGCTCGCCATTGTCGTGCCTATCTACATGTTGGTCGCTTTCGTGATTATCGGGGCCGTAGAAGCGCCGGAAGGCACCGCGATTTATGAATGGCTGGGGCACCTGGGCGAGGTTGGGATTGCGCGCGCGGCGGCACAATTCATGCCCCTGGGAACCTTATTGATTATGGTCGGTGGGCTGCTTTCGACCATGAGTGCACTCAACGCCACCACCTTCTCCTCGACGCGGGTTTCCTTCGCGATGGGGCGTGACAAAGCCCTGCCCGATGGCTTTGCGAAAGTCAGCCCCAGAACGCATACACCGCATGTTGCGCTGCGCTGGTCTGGCCTGCTGATTCTGTTCACGGCGGTCGCCCTGCCGATTCAGGATGTGGCCGCATCCGCAGACATTATGTTCATGCTGCTGTTCTTACAGGTGAACATGGCGGTGATTACGATCCGAAGCAAGTATGGAAAACATCTTACGTATGGGTATCTGCTGCCTTTCTTCCCGATTGTGCCCATGATTGGGACCGGTGCCCTCTTATTGCTGGCCCTCTCCCTGTTTGAAATATCGCCGATTGCGTGGGGCTTTGCGCTTGTGTGGATGATCGCGGGCCTGGTGATCTATCTCGTCTATGCGCGCCCCAGGCAGGCTCGTGCGAACCGAACCGCCGTCGTGCAGCAAACAGAACTCATGGCTCCGACGTCGGATGTGCCCTATCGCGTGCTGGTATCGGTCGCCAATCCCGATTCGTTAGCGACTCTCATTCCACCCGCTGTTCATGCTGCCAAGCTACACTCCGGCAAGATTACACTGCTGCATATCGTGACGGTCCCGTCGCCTACGCCTCTGTCTTCGGGCTACGAATATGTGCAGTCGGGAGAGGCGCTGCGCGAACAAGCGGTCGCTATGGTACGCGATGAAGGCGTGGCTGTGGAGTACATCGTCCGTGTGGCGCGGCGTGTGGCTCCGGCGATTATTGATACCGTGCGGGAGCAGCACGCCGATCTGCTGATTATCGGCTGGCGCGGCCAAAGCAAGTATCAGGGAACCATCGTGGGGTCGAATATTGATCAGATTCTCAATGAGGTTAATTGTGATGTGATGATGCTCCAGCCAGGCGATACCGCTTCCCTGCGGCGCATCCTGATTCCGATTGCAGACCCGAGCCAGGTGGCCGTTACGTTGCAGTTCGTCCAGTTGTTCTCGGATGCCAATCATCTTGAACTGGATCTGCTGCACGTATTTAGCCCGGATACACCGGCGGGGGAACAGGAACGTTTCACGCGCACCCTCCAGAGGCGTGTAGATGCCGTCAAGACCAAGTCTGGGCAGGTGCGTATTTTGACTCAGGAAAGCTCTGACCGGGTAGAAACGATCGTCCAGGCTGCCCAGGGTTATGAGTATCTTGTGCTTGGCACGACGCGCGATTCCTGGCTGCACCAGCACATCTTCGGCAATACGCCGATGCGAATCGCCCAGCGAACCAACACGCCAGTGCTGCTGCTGCACTCGGAAGCGAATCCTGTACAGTTTAGTTTACGGCAGGCGCTGAATTATGTGCGCGGTGGTTACGCTGCCGTAAATCCCGAATCGCGGCAGCGCCTTGAAGAACACGGTTATATTGTCGAAGGTCAGGGGAGTGAGGACAGCGGACTGAAATCCTCTGTAAATCAGCCGACAATGCTGGTGATCGGGTTTCTGGTCCTCCTTGCCGCGGTCCTCATGCTGGTGGGTGACGGCGGGCCGCTGACCTGGGTAGGGGCAGTCAGTTATTTTGTGCTGCTCATCGCCTTTACGTGGCTCTCGATTCGGGCGACACGCTCCAGTCGTAAGATGCAGCCGCTGCGTTAGGCGCAAGACGCTCCTACCGCGAACGGCTGCCACAAGGTATCGACAGTGGTCGGTCAGGCCGAATAGGTCAAACCGAAGCCGTATTCGAACAGCGGATTTTCGGAATCGTGGGGCACATCTTCCAACTGGGCTTCGACGGCGTCCATCGACGAAGGCAGCTCGAAGGGCAGTTTGCCGCAGGGCGCAAATCGCCCGAACAGCACGTCGAGCAGCGCCGCATCAGTCACGCCGAAAGTGCCCAGCAGGGCCACCGCATCGCGAACAATGCCCGTCAGGACGGCAGGTCGCCCGAGGTAGACGGCAATAATCGTTGGTTTGGCGGCGCTGATCGATTGGATGTGACGCAGCGGCTCCCCGTGAAAAGCCAGGTTGCCCATCGGGATGCTCCCAAAGCGGCCCGGCCCGGTTTCGAAGGGCGCATTGACCCGTAAGATGGCGACGTCTGCATCTTCCACCTGCTCGACCACCGAAGCAAATTCAGCCGCTGCATCAGGATGGATGCCTTCGACGTAAACTTTTGTGCCGGGCGCAAGCGGCAGTATCGGACTGCTGGTGGTTTTGCCGTTCTTAAGCAGCACGATGGATTTGCGCTGCGCCAGGTCCGCGGCGGCTTGAGACTCCGCGCTGCCGACAAACTCGCGGGCGTGTTCAGGATCGACATAGGGATTCTCGAAGAGGCCGAGCTGGAAGGTTACCGCCAGGATGCGGCGAATCGACTCGTCCAGGCGCGCCTCGTCGATCTCGCCGCTGCGCACCAGATCCACGATATGTTCAGGTTGGTTGGCCCCGCCAAACTGATCGATCCCGGCGTCGATGGCTTTCTTGTAACGATCGCGCACGCTGGCGAATTCCATCCCCCAGCAGGTGATGGTCGTGATGCCCCAATCGGTACAGATGACGCCTTCGAATCCGAATTTGTCGCGCAGCAGGTCGGTGATAATCTCCTTGTTGAAGGCCATGCCTACATCTTCGCTCGTCTGGCCGATGGGGATGCCGTAATAGGGCATCATCTGGGCGGTTCCGGCGGCGATGGCGGCCTTGAAGGGGATCAGGTGATAATCGAAATTCTTGCCTGGGTAGACCTGTTCCCGGCCCCAGATGTTGTGCGGGTCGCGCCCATCCCACTGTGGGCCGCCGCCGGGGAAATGTTTGGTCATGGTCGTGACGCTTTCGGGGCCGAGTGTCTCGCCCTGGAAGCCGCGAATATAGGCGACGATCAGCTCCGAGACCAGGTCGGCGTCTTCGCCAAAGGTGCCGTTGATGCGCCCCCAGCGCGGTTCCGTCGCCAGGTCTGCCATCGGATGCAGCGCGGTGCGAAAGCCGGTCGCGCGGTATTCCTGGGCCGCAATCGCCGCAAACTGCTCGACCAGGGCGGCGTCGCGCGTGGCGGCCAGGCCGATCGGCTCCGGCCACATCGAGAATAATCCGGCGGCGATGGTATAGGCTTCGGGGTTGTGGCTGTAGTGATTGCGCGGGTCGGTGCTGAGGGTGACCGGGATACCGAGCCGGGCGCGTTCGGCCACGGCCTGGATGTGGTTATTCCAGGTGGCGAAGGCTTCCGGTGTGGCCGAGGACCAACTGTTGAAATGCACGATCTTTTTGTCAAGGATCATCGGGGTGGTGGGCGGGAGGTGCCCGCGCTGTTCTTCCAGCAGCGAGCCATCAGCGTTCATGCCCAAGCCCGGTTGCATCATGAGGCCGGCTTTTTCTTCGAGCGTCAGCCGCGCCAGCAGGTCATTCACGCGGGTTTCGACCGGCAGCCGCCAATCCTCATAAGCATCCAACTGGCCGTTCTGGTTCAGGTCTCGAAACTGGTAACCATCGACTTCCAGCACGGGCACGACTCGGGAGCCGAGTTCGGGTTGGGTATGTTCCTGAATAATCTGGGACATGGCAGTAACTCCTTAAACGCATTCGTGAGAAAAAGATTCAGCCCGGATGGGCAGGGTTGATTAATCCTTGAGCGGTCTGCCGCCGAAGCGCACGGTCAGATTGCGCACTGCTCCCGCTGCCCACTGGTTGACGACCCCGGCCAGCAGCGGCCCGAGGATGGCAGGCAGCGTGCTGGTCCGAAAATAATGCCGCCAGGTCAGGTTCGTGCCGCCATAGCGTTCGGCTTCCAGCAGCAGCACACTCATGTGGTTGGCAAACAGCGGATCTTGCTCGATGCTCAGGGCGATCAGGTGCGGGGGGTCAAAGGCGATGACATACTCGCGCAGCGTGTACAGCGCGCCAAAATGTACATAACGAATGGTCCCGACTCCATCGCGCGTGTCCGCATGACCGCGGTTGACATACACCTGGGTGACCAGGGGCATCCAGTAATTCAGGTTGGTATGGTC
>JAIOHO010000025.1 GCA_019912905.1 Anaerolineae bacterium | reverse complement strand
ACGACCTGCCAGGCATTCGCGCCGTCAATCGCCGCCGCATCAAACAGGTCTTTCTCGATGGTTTGCAGCCCCGCCAGATAAAGAATCATGGCGAAGGGCACCGCACCCCAGATCATGACGGCCATCAGTGCGCCCAGGGCGGTGTCGATCTGACCCAGCCAGCCCTGCCTGGCTTGCAGTGCCCCCAGACCGACTGTCTGGAGAATGGCGTTCAGCGAGCCGTCTGGCTCATAGATGAACGACCAGACATAGAACACCGCGATACCCGCCGTCACCATCGGCAGCAGCATCAGCGTGCGGTAGATGGTTTGCCCACGAATGGCCCGGTTGAGTGCCAGGGCCAGCGGCAGTGCGATCAGGATCGTCCCGGCGGTGACGACCACGGCCATGATGATGTTGTTCTGGAAAGCCCGCCAGAAAAACTGCGATTGGGTCGGGTTCGCATACAAAAAATCCTGGAAATTTTGCAGGCCCACAAAAGCGCATTCGGGCATTTCGCAGGCAGGGGGCAGAATCGAAAAACTGCCAAAACCGTTCCAGCGAAAGAAGCTGAGGGCAATCGCGAAGACGACCGTATACAACCCGAAAACGAGAAACAACAGCAGCGCCGGGAGGATGAACAGGAATCCGGCATTATCACGCATCATCTGGGTCAGGCTGCGACGCGGTCTGACCGCTGCCGTCGGATAGACATCCGTTGTGGAAGGCATCACGCAACTCCTGATAGCTAAAGAAGCATAAGGGGACGCACCTGTGTGCATCTCCTTATGCGGATTAGACAGATCACTTACGGCTAACTATCAGGCTGGATTATCCGCCGGTGCGTGTCGCCCAGGCGGCTTCATTGGCGGCATCAATGTTCGGTGCCAGTTCTTCCGGTGTGATCTCGCTCGTGATGAACTGCTGCAAGCCCAGCTTGAGCACATCGCTGGGTTCCTTGAGCTGCGGCGCGGTCGCATCCTGGAACGGTGAGTAGTCGCTGATGGCGTTGAGCAAGCCCGGCATGACCGACCCGACCAGTTCGGGGTCCGAAGACACCTTCACTGCGGGCAGGTCGCCCACAGTCTTGGCGAACAATTCCATCTGCGCGGGTGAAGTCAGGTAGTGCAGGAATTGCAGCGCTTCGTCGGGGTGCTCACTATTCGTCGTCACCATGGCGTCGATCAGCGGCGCGGGGGCAATTTCCAGTGTGTCCAGCGCGGAACCTTCCAGCGGCGGAACCGGGAACGAAATGATATTTTCCGGGTCCATGCCCTGTGCGATCAGGAAGCCCAGGGTGTACGTGCCGCCCAGGTCGAACGCCGCGCGCTCCTGCGAAAAGGCCACGTCCGCCGGGTCGATATTGGTGCTCAGGATACCGGGCATCCACAGGTCATTGGTGCTGATCTCGTTGATCCAGTTCAGCACGTTTAACGCGCAGGGGTTGGTGAAGCTGTCTTTGCCACCGTAGATGGCATCGTAGACTTCGGGGCCACAGCTGGTAATCAGCAGCGGATTGAACAGCCAGAATTGCAGGACGTCGGGATTCTGCACGCCCGTGACCAGCCCGGCCACACCCGTCTTGTCCTTGATGGTTTTCATCATGTCCAGCCACTCTTCAGCGGTGGCGGGCGCGGCATTCGGGTCCAGGCCCGCTTCTTCCATCAGCGCCTTATTGCCATAGACAAAGAACGCCTGTCCTGCCAGATAGGGAACGCTGAAGACCTGCCCTTCTGCCAGATTGGAGTACGTGCATTTGACGTCGGCCTGGCAGTTATCATAGGTCGTCTGAGTCATGACCGACTGCTTCTCATACGTGCCCGGCAGGAACTCACTCGCCCATTCTTCATCGACTTTATCGGTCAGTTCGAGCAGATTGTCGGTCGCGGCCAGCTCCCACTGCCCGCCAGACCAGTAGGAAAGGATGTCCGGCAGTTCGCCCGACTGGGCTGAAGTCGTGATGCGGGTACGGTACACATCATCGGGGTTATAGGCCTGAACAGTCACCTTAATTCCGGTATCCGCCTCAAAATTGGCGGCGACCGCTTCCAGACCCGGCACATGGAAAATTTTCCACGTCCACATCGTCAGCTCAATGGGCGCATCCTGGGCGACTGCTGCCCCGGACAGGGTGAAAAGGAGTACGAACCCGATTATCCAAGAAACTCTTTTGTGCATTGCTAAATCCTCTCTAATAATTACCTGTCAAAAGCAACATTGGCGTAAAAACGGCAGCAGCCACCTGCATAACTACAATCATAAGAGGTCACAGCGAGTTTTTCAAACACCAGGACAAGTCCAATTGAGGTGAGCCACCGCATGTCACACATTCAGGGAGTTCATTTTTGGGCCGTTGGCGGGGGTCTTTCCTCGGTGATGGGGACGCCCGACTGGTCCAGCAAACCCGCGAGAAGTGATGCAGTCGAAGCAAGACTATACCTGGGATGGGCAGGCATAGAGCAGCATTCCGAAGGGAAAACCGGGAGCGCAGACTGGCCCCCGGTGGGTTTGCGATCGCGGCATGTTGGCAGGTCCTCTGGCAGCCGCTTCCATCTGCTTGAAAAATTGCCTATAATAAATTAACAACTCATATAGCCGAATCCTGATGGTATACCTGAGTCTGCCGCGCGCGGAATCATGGATCCCTGTCATTTCCGGGGGATTCTTCTTCCGATTTTGAAATTACGATCCATATTACACAAAGCGGGGGCAGGCGTAAAAGGACCAACGAGACATCTTGTGGAGGCGCATTTAGTCCAGGCGGTGCGTCCCCATCCATTGACCGCTGATCAATAGTTTTCGGGGAGTAGCAGGCATGTCTGACTCATCGCAGGTGTATACCTACCGTGCAGGACAGAAAGTCCCGCTCGAAAAAGAGCCGGATCAGTTTGTCGTGCGGGCTTTACCGGAAGAACTGGAGCCGCTCGGTATTTTCGACGCCCAGCAGGTGTCGTCGGCTTCCTCCACGGTGACGGTGCGCCCCACCGACCTGGAGGCGATGATGAGCCGCAGCCGTCTGGTCGCGCCGACGCATCACGCTTATACGGTGGCGGACACGGGCGAACCCTTCCGCATCACTGACCGCGTGTTTGTGACCTTCAAAGCGGGCACCACCCTCGCCCAGATCGACGAGTTTGCAGGCCGCTACAGCCTGATTCCCGTCAACGCTTATTCGGAGCGCGAGTATCTGTATCAGCTCACCGATGATACCGGGATGAATCCGGTCAAGCTGGTGGTGACGCTGATGGAAAATGAACCGCTGGTCGAAAGCGCCGATCATGACCTGAACTACGAAGCCAGCACTTACCAGTTGAACCCCTTCCCGCCCAGTGATCCGCTCTACAACCGTCAGTGGCACCTGCACACCCGCTTCACCGACTCTCAGTACGACCGCCGCTCCTCGACGCGCTGCGAGGAAGCCTGGCAGATTCTGGACAGTTTTGGCAGTCCCGACGTCGTCATCGGCGTGACGGACGATGGCTGCCGGTTGGATCACCCGGACTTCGATTCGGCAGATGCAGACAAGTTTGCGGGCTGGGGATACTTTAAGGGTTCTCGCCTGATTACCCGCAGTGACATCGACGCAGACCCGAACAAGATGTATGAGTCCGGCTCGAATCATGGCACGTCCTGCGCCGGAGTGATTGCTGGAGAGGTCGATGGCGTCCTGACGGTGGGCGCAGCACCCGGCTGCCGCCTGCTGCCCATCAAGTGGGAGTCCGACGGCCCTTCCCTTTTCATCAGCGATTCCAAGCTGCGCACCGCGCTCGATTTTATCGCCGACAAGGTCGATGTCCTGTCCAACTCGTGGGGCATCGTGCCGGAAAGCCGCTTCCTGCCGATTGTAACCAACCGCATCCGCGAACTGGCACAGACGGGCGGACGCCGGGGCCGGGGGATCGTCTTCCTGTGGGCCGCCGGGAATGACAACTGCCCGATCCAGCATACGGCCACGGTGAATGTGCCCTACACCAACGGCTGGCAGATTTTCCCGAATGGCACCGCCTCATGGGTTGGCGTGCAGACCTCGCGCCGTTTTTCCAACAGCCTGGTCGATATTCCCGGTGTGGTGCATGTCGCCGCGCTTGCCAGCAATGCCCAGCGCAGCCATTACTCCAATTACGGCACGGGTGTCGGAATCTGCGCGCCAACCAACAACGTCCATTCCTACTACCGGCTGTCGGTCATCGGCCTGGGAATTACGACGACCACCGGAGCATCCAATCTGTTTACCGAAAGCTTCGGCGGCACCTCCAGCGCCACGCCGCTGACGGCTGGGGTCGCCGGGCTGGTCATCTCCGCCAATCCGAATCTGACGGCGATGGAGGTCATTTCGATCCTGAAGCGCACCGCCTCAAAAGACCTGAATATGAGCGGGTACGCCCGGACGCCGAGCGCCTCGTATAATTCGGATACCTCCTGGGATATCTCGCCGATCGCTCCCTTCGATCAGGGTGCCTTTCAGAACATCGGCAGCGCAGAGGGCACCTGGAGTCCCTGGTTCGGGCATGGGCGGATCGATGCCCCGGCAGCGGTGGCCGAAGCCGCAGGCCGTCAGCCAGCCCCCGCCGTCCCCAATCAGTTCACGTCGAACCCCAACAAGGCGATTCCCGACAACAACACCGGCGGCGTCGAGGATGTCATCGCGGTCGCAGAAACGGGCCGCATCCAGTCGATTCAGGTCAGCGTGGACATCGAACACACCTGGATCGGCGATCTGGTAGTGACGCTGACCGGGCCGGATGGAACTGCCGCTGCGCTGCACGACCGCCAGGGTTCGAGCGGCGATAACATCCAGACGACCTATGACCTCGCGGCAGTGCCTGCGCTGGCCGCCTTTCAAAATCGCGAGATTCAGGGGAACTGGACGCTGCGGGTGCAGGACCTCGCCAGCATCGATACGGGCACGCTCAAAAGTTGGGCGTTGGCCTTCGAGACTCTGGCCGGTCCGCTGGTGGTGGAGGATGCCGAGCCGCAGATCATCCCGGACAATGATGCCAACGGAATCACCCGCAGCCTGAACCTGCCCGCAGACCATCTCATCCGGGAGATCGCAGTGGCGGTCGATATTACCCATCCCTGGGTCGG
>JAIOHO010000303.1 GCA_019912905.1 Anaerolineae bacterium | reverse complement strand
CTGTATTACGAGCAGGCCGACGTCTACATTCGCGTGAATGGGACGAATAACACGCGCGCGATGACCACGATCCCGGCCAAACGAGTGCAGCAGGACCGTGCCGCCAAGCGTATCTGGCTGGATAAGCGTCTGGGCCGCGCCGCCGAAGGCACCATGAAATGGGTTGGCACGCAGATTCCCACCGATGCCAGCGCCCAGGAAGCCAACATGAGCCTGGAAGAATACGAAGCTTTCGTGTATGGCGCGACCTTCTGTGACCGCGAGGACCCGGTAGCGGAATGGGGCAAGATCAGCGCCATGCAGCAGAAAAAGGTCGATTGGCTGAAGGGCAAGCAGCACGTTCGCTTGCACGGGCCGAATGTCGATCTGCGGCTGTCGATTACCGGGCGCACCTTCATCAACAGTGACGGCCATAAGAATATGCCCAGCGGCGAGATTTTCACCGGCCCGGTGGAAGAGTCGGTCACGGGCTGGATGCGTTTCGATTATCCGTCGATCGTCGGTGGGCGCGCGGTCAAGGGCATCGAACTGAAGTTTGAGCAGGGCCGGGTGGTCGAAGCGCATGCCGAAGAAAACGACGACCTGCTTCAGGCGCAGCTCGATACCGATGCCGGATCGCGCTACCTGGGTGAATTCGCCATCGGCACCAACTTCGGCATCCAGCGCTTCACCGGCAGCATCCTGTTCGATGAGAAGATCGGCGGGACGGTGCACGTCGCCATCGGCAAGGGTTACCCCGAAACCGGCAGCAAGAACGATAGCGCGGTGCATTGGGACATGATCTGCGACATGCGCCACGACAGCACCATCCACGTGGATGACGAGTTGTTCTACCAGAACGGCGAATTTGTGGTGTAAGGCGGCCCGCAAAAGTCGCCAGGACGCAAAGAGGATTTTATAATCGCTCTTAGTGTCCTGGTTGCTTTGGCGGGGAATACCAGTGAAGTTGTTTATCAGCTATGCGCGGGTCGATGTCGGCCAGGTAACTCAACTTGTAGAAATTTTGCGCAGCGGTGGTCATGACCCCTGGTTCGACCACCGCCTGCTCCCCGGTCAAAACTGGAAGCGCGAACTTCACAACGCAATTGAGCACTGCGAAGCCTTCGTCTATATGCTGACGCAGGAATCCATCGTTTCGGAGTGGTGCCAGTGGGAGTTTGCCGACGCGGTGAAAATGGGTAAACCAATTGTGCCCATTCTGCTGCGAAAAGCCCAGATTCCGGACTCTATCAGCACGTTTCACTACGCCGATTTTTCAGGCGGAATCACGCCGCATAATGTGGCGCAGTTGATGGGCGGGCTGTTTGTCATTATTGCCAATCAACCTCGGATCGGTATCCCAACCGCACCAGCGAATCCAGCGGGTTTTCCAGCGCAGGCTGCCTCTCCGAACCAATCTGAGATACTTGTGCCGCCCGATCTTTCGGGATTGCCAGAGCCATTTGAATGGTGTGAGATTTCGGCAGGAGAGGTGACTCTCACGGATATAGGGGGCTATCTCAACAAGCCAGAGACCTTCAAGGTCGAACGTTTTTGGATGGCGAAATATCCCATCACAAACGCGCAATTCTGGCTGTTCGAAAGTGCGAAGGATGGCTATGCTGATCCAAAGTGGTGGGACTATTCAGCGACTGCACAGCGGTGGCGGCGAGAGAATCCAAAACCTGAAGAGACGGCTTTTAAGGGTGATATGCTCCCACGCACAAAGGTTTCCTGGTATGAAGCGGTAGCATTCTGCCGATGGCTGACGAACTTGGTGTCTCCAAAAGGTGGGTTGACGAGTTGGGAGATACGGCTGCCGACCGAGCAAGAATGGCAGCGGGCGGCACAAGGAGATGATGGCCTAAAGTATCCCTGGGGGAATACCTTCGATAAATCTTATACCAACACAAGCGAGAGTGGATTCAAAAGTCCAACGCCGGTAACTCAATACC
>JAIOHO010000302.1 GCA_019912905.1 Anaerolineae bacterium | reverse complement strand
CCTTAGGCCCAGCGGAGATTGCCATGTGGATTCATCCTTCCGTCAAGCAGTTTGAACTCTGGCCCGGACCACAGGGGTATCCCTGGGCAGACACAGGAATCCGCCTGTGGACACGCGAGGGCGTGCTGCGCCGCGTCGCCCCCAATCACCTGATCTGCACCTGGACCACCGGTGGTTTCAGCGAACCAACCGACGGCAATTTCACGATGGTCAGTACCAGCGATGACAACGGCCTGACCTGGTCCACACCGGACATCCTGTTCCGTCACACCCATCGCGGTCTGTTCACAACCGAATTGTTCGTCCCTCGCGAGCACGAAATTCACGCCTTTCTGCAAACCTACGCCCTGGGCACCTGGATCACGCAAATCCACAGCTACCGCGCCATCAGCCGCGATGGGGGGCGCACCTGGGAAGGACCGCACTCCATCCCCGGCGGCATTCACAATGTCTGGGTGAATCAGGGCATCGTCCATTCCAGTGGGCGCTGGGTCATCCCGGTTAGCTGGCCCGAACATATGGGGGAGCAGTGGTGCGAACCATCCGTCGGGCGCGCCCCGGTCGAGCCACGTGTGGGCGAGCGCGTGCCGCCCATCTACGAGCTGCCTTATGGTGCCGATCATCCGCTGATTTACCGCGCAGGCAATCAGTGGGCGCACGCCAATCACCGCTACGTCATCGGCGTGATCCTGTCCGACAACGAAGGCGCTTTGTTCCGCCTGCGGGGTTATCTCTGCCACCAGCAGCCACGTCACTTCTTTGAGCCGAAACTCGTCGAACTCAGCGGCGGAACGCTTGCCCTGCTCACCCGCGAACTCGAAGATGGCTGGCTGTGGTCCAGCCGTTCAGCCGATGGCGGCGAAACATGGTCGCCGCTCCAGCGCACCGACATCCCCAATCCGTCCAGCAAAGTCAAGCTGCTGCGTGCCAGCGACGGGCGCATCTTTCTCATCCACAACCCGGCGGGCAATCAGCAGCAGTACAACCCCCAGAATCCGTTGAAATGGGGCCGCCGCAGCCCGCTGTCGCTGTGGGTCAGCGACGATGACATGCAGTCCTGGTCAGTCAAAGTGGACCTCGTCATCGACCCGGACCGGAATCTGAATTACCCCGACGGCTATCTCGACGAGGAAGCTGGAGAAGTCGTCTTCGCCTGGGAAGACGGCGTGCGCGTGTACATCATGCGCGTTCCTATGGACATTCATTGAATAGAGCTTTGAGGAGATCATCATGGAAGACCCGCGCAACATCGAAACTGGATATGAAATCCCGTCCGAAAACTATTGTGACCAACCGTACATCGTCGTCACCAACGACGGAGCCTGGCTGTGTGTGCTGACCACCGGGCGCGGCCTGGAAGGGGATCGCGGCCAGCATGCCGTTTCATCGCGCAGCCTGGATCAGGGTAAGACATGGTCCCCGCTGGTAGACATCGAATCGGCTGACGACCCGGAATCCTCCTGGGTGATGCCGCTTAAAGTCCCTAATGGCCGCGTGTACGCGATCTACAATCACAATACGGACAGCTTGCAGGAAGTGGTCACCGACACCGGCACGACCCGCCGTGTCGATACCCTCGGCTACTTTCAGTGCAAGTATTCCGACGACAACGGCTTGAGCTGGTCCAAGGAACGCTACCTCATTCCCCTGCGCGTGACTCAGATCGACCGCGACAATCCCTATCAGGGCAAGATTCAATATTTCTGGGGTGTAGGCAAGCCGATGATCCACAACGGCAAAGCCTATTTCGGTTTCGCCAAGGTCGGGCGCTTCGGGCACGGTTTTATGGCGACGTCCGAAGGCTATTTCCTGTGCAGCGAAAATGTGCTGACCGAAACCGACCCGGCCAAAGTGGAATGGGAACTGCTGCCGGAGGGCGAGGTAGGCCTCAAGGCGGTCCACGACGTCGTAGCC
Source organism: Anaerolineae bacterium (assembly GCA_019912905.1). Classification (GTDB taxonomy): domain Bacteria; phylum Chloroflexota; class Anaerolineae; order Aggregatilineales; family Phototrophicaceae. The sequence goes on along the minus strand of JAIOHO010000302.1, from coordinate 1,343 downwards.
GACGAGCACAATCTGGTCGGCCTCAGCGATAGGTCGCTCTTCTGCACCTACCGCACCATCGAGGGACACCCCTGTCACGCCTACAGCCGCGATGGAGGGCGAAGCTGGACCGAACCAGCCTACATGACCTACACACCCGGCGGTCGCATGGTCAAGCACCCGCGTGCAGCCAATTTCGTGCGCAAGTTCAGCAATGGCAAATTTATCTACTGGTTCCACAACAACGGCATGAAGTGGTACAACCAGGGACCGGCACGCGGCAGCCGCAACGTCGCCTGGCTGATGGGTGGCATCGAAAAAGACGGTTATATCCATTGGTCGCAGCCGGAAATTCTGCTGTACGAACCCAATGAATTCCTCGGCCCCAGCTATCCTGATTTTGTCGAGGAAAATGGCCGCTACTTCGTCAGCGCCACCCAGAAAACGGTTGCCCGTATCCACGAAATCGACTCGGCGCTGCTGGAAGGGCTGTGGAATCAGGCGGACCTGAACTCATTGGTCCAAGACGGACTGGTGCTTAACCTGAGCGGCGATGCGCTCAAGGCGGGGGCGGTCGTCGATCTGCCGGACGTGCCCAGCCTGAGCAACGACAGCCGCGAAAACCCCGGCAAGGGTGCAGGGGCCAGTTTCAGCCTGGATTTCCGCGTGCGCTTCGATAATCTCGACGCCGGGCAGGTGCTGCTGGACGGGCGCGATGAGGCTGGACGGGGCATCTGGCTCACCACCACCGACCGGGGCACCGTCCAGATCAACCTGCGCGACCAGCGCATGGGGGTGACGTGGGATACCGACCCTGGCGTACTGCAAGCAGGCAAAGACCATCACATCGCGGTGATCGTGGACAGCGGGCCGCGCATCATCAGCTTCGTCGTCGATGGGGTGTTGTGTGACGGGGGCGAGGCCCGCATGTATGGCTGGGGACGCTTCAACCGCTTCCTGCAGGATGTCAACGGCGCGGGCAAGCTGACGATCGCGCCGTCGCTGAACGGAGAACTCCGTACCCTGCGGATGTACAACCGCTACCTGCGCACATCGGAGGCCATCAGCAACTATCAGTCAGGCCGATAAATGACTCTGCCAAACATTATTCTGATCATGACGGATCACTTCCGGCGCGATGCCCTGGGCCACAGCACACCGAATCTGCTGGCGCTAGCGAATCAGGGCACCCGCTTCGAGAACGCCTACTGCAATGCGCCGCTGTGCGGGCCGTCGCGGGTGTCGCTCATCACGGGTTTATATCCGTCGCAGCATGGTGTCTGTGGCAACCAGGCCGAGCCGATTCGGGACGACCTGCGCGGCGATACGTTCATGCACCACCTTCAGCGCGCCGGTTACTACAC
>JAIOHO010000301.1 GCA_019912905.1 Anaerolineae bacterium | reverse complement strand
CAGTTGGGACCCGGACAATGCCTATAAGCCGATGATCGAAGAAGCCGTCGGCATCCAACTGGAATATCGTATGGTGCCCTCGGCGGAATATGTCGAGGTGCGCAACGTCACCATGGCGAGCGGCGACCTGCCCGACGCCGTCCGAGTCGGCCCGCGCGAAAGCGTCTATGCCCAGTATGTCGATAACGGCCTGCTGCGCCAGCTGGACGACCTGCTGGAGAAATACCCGGCGGTGCGTGATGCCTACAGCGCGGACATCTGGGAAGCCAACCGCTACAGCGACGGGCACATTTATCACATCCCGCGCATCACCGGCTTCTACCCGATCACCATCGCCTATCGTAAAGACTGGGCGGACAAGCTGGGCATCGCCCAACCGACGACCACCGCCGAGTTTCAGGCGATGCTGCAAGCCTTCAAGGATCAGGACCCCGGCGGCCTGGGCGATGCCATGATCCCGTTTGTGCCCAACCGCCTGAGCGGTTCGAATTTCATCTCCTGGATCGACCCGGTCCTCAGTCCGTTTGGCGTCAACTACATGAGCTGGGTGCCGTCCCCTGACGACCCGACGCAGCTGGTGCTGTCGCACACGCTGCCCTCGTTCAAGGAGGCGCTGGCTTATGCCCGCGACCTGTATAATGCCGGGCTGCTGGACCAGACCTGGGGTGTATCGGAAGAACGCGGCCTGTTCAAGTTCTATGCCGGGATCGTCGGCGCGACATCCGACTGGCCGCAGTACGATCACCTGCGCCTGGAAGCAATCCAGACCGCCTTCCCCGATGCCAACGCAGCCATCGCCTACATCACCGGCCTGATCGGACCCGATGGCACGCAGGGCGGCCCGCTGCTGACCCCCAATTCGCAGGACCTCGGCTCGGCGCTGACGACCGCCGCCACCGATGAAGAAGCCGATGCCTTCTTCCGGATGCTGGCCTGGCAGTACACCGACGGCTACCAGTTGATGTCGCTGGGCGTGGAAGGCAAGACCTTCGACGTGGGTGAGGACGGCATCGCGCGCCGTCGCGGGCGTGACTCCGTGCTGGAAAAAGACCCCGCCTACGACCTGTACATGCTCGACCGCGTCTTTTTCGCCGAGCCGCCGTTCTACTTCGACTACAGCCGCCAGAATCCGACCTGGAACGACGTGTCGGACGACATGTTCAGCTATGTGTCGAGCGTGCTGAGCGCGGTGAACGACGTCGCGGTCATCAACTACGGCGTGAATACCAACGACCCGGCCATCGCCGATAACCTCCAGGCGATACAGTCGGTGGTCGATGAGTTCACGACACGGGCGATCCTGACGCCGGACTTCAACATGGACACCGAGTTCCCGGCGTTCGTCGAAAAGCTGGATCAGAATAATCTGCCTGCGGTCACGGAAGCGATGAACCGGCTGAATGCCATCGACCAGATCAACAGCATGGTTGCGGGCAGCTAGCCCAACGGATGCAGGGGCGCATGAGCGTGGTGCGCCCCACTCAACCCTTATGGAAACTTACGAAACAGACCTTCTCATCGTCGGGGGCGGTTCGGGGGGCTTTGGCGCAGCCATCCGCGCTGCCCGCCACAATCCACAGGCTCGCATCCTCCTGATCGACGGCATGCGTCAATTGGGAGGCACCTCAACCGCTGGCGGAGTCAACAACTGGGAGCCGGGCATCGGCGGGCCGGGGGTGCACTATGAACTCTACGAGCGCCTGTCGCGCCAGCCGCAGGCCATCGGCGTCGCCAAAACCGTGCATTTTTACTCGCCGGAAGAGCCTTACGGCCTGTCCGCGATCGACCCCGACAGCCCCTACGAAAGTTCGCTGCGGCGCGCCGCAGTGCCGCGGGAGGACTGGCGGCGGGTTCACTTCGAACCGGACCAGATGGCCGCTCTGATGTGGCAGATGCTGACCGAAGCCGGGGTGGATGTCCGCCTGGGGACTCGCTTCCGCGAGGTGCGCGTGCAGGGGCGGCGGGTCGTCTCGGTCGTGCTGCAACCGCTGGACGGCGGCGCAGCCTATGAAGTGCGCAGCCGCCTGTTTATCGACTGTTCCGGCGGCGGGCACCTGGCGGGGGCAGCAGAGTGTCGGCTGGCGTTCGGGGAAGAACCTTATGCCCTGTACCAGGAACCGTCCGCGCCGGAGACGCCATCTCCGATCGTCAACGGCATCACCCAGGTGTTTCGCGTGTCGCGGGCGGCCAGCGCCGGGATCGACCCGCTGCCGGAGCGCGCCCAGCACCCGGACGTGCAGGCGTGGCTGGCAGCCAACAACCCGGCCACGTTCATCACCGAGTATCCCAACGGCGACCTGTGCCTGAATACACTGCCGACCATGCAGGGCAGCGAATTTCACAGTATGCCTTACGAAGACGCGCAGCGCATCTCGCAGGCGCGCATGGCGGCCCACTGGCACCGACTGCAAACCCGCTACGGCTTCGACCACTACCGCTTCCACAGCATGTTTCCGCTGGTCGGCATCCGCGAGTCGCACCGGCTGGTAGGGCGTTACGTGCTGCGCGAACAGGATGTGCGGGCGGGTGTCCTGCATCAGGACCGCGCCGACGAGGTGATTGCCTTCGCTGACCACGCCCTGGACACGCACGGCGAGCGCCGCGTCAAAGGTCCCAAGCTGGGCGAACTGGAGCAGCCCTACGGTGTTCCCTACGAGTGTCTGCTGCCCCAGGAATACGACAACCTGATCATGGCGTCGCGGGGATCGTCGTTTTCGCATATCGCCGCCTCGTCGTGCCGCCTGTCGCGCTCGATGATGGCGCTGGGCGAGGCCGCCGGCGTCGCCTCAGCCCTGGCTCTGGAACAGGGCATTTTGTACCCCGAAGTGGACGTGGCGGAGATTCGCCGCATCCTCCACATTCCCGAATTCATCGACAAGATCGTGCAGGTGTGGGCGCTGGCGCGGGATTAGTCACCGCGACGCTCAATCCGCACTGCATCCGCCACGTGGGAGCCGTTCGAAATCGGGGCGGTTCCCGCGTGTTTGGATTCGCCGCCGCCGGATCGCGTCTGTGGTCTGCTGCAACAAACCGGTAGAAGGGGTAAAATAGGTGTGGATGGGGGAGAAATTTAATCACAGAGACTTCGACTGTCCCCAGCCCGATGGCCGGGCAGGGCGCCAAAGTCGTTCAAGGCACTTAAAGTATTTTGATAAGGAGAAACCATGTCCAAACTGCACCGTCTTTTTATCGCTCTGCTTTTGCTGGTTGCGCTCGGGGTTGCCATCATAGGGCCAGCCGCTGCGCAGGAGGATAACCGCACCTGCGCCGGGGTCAACATCATCTTCTTCCCAGGCGGCTCTCCGGGCGGCCCCTTCGAAACCGTCGTCTATAACGGCGCGCTGCGGGCAGCCGAAGAACTGGGGGCCAACGTTCAGTACATCTGGTCGGATTGGGACCCGCAGAAGATGGTCACCCAACTGACCGAAGCGATCGCCACCAGCCCCGATGCCATCGCCATCATGGGTCATCCCGGCGATGAAGCCTATCGCGCCGCCGTCGAACAGGCCGAGTCGCAGGGCATCCTCATCACTGTCGCCAACGTACCGCTGCCCGATCTCCAGGCCCAGTACGGAGCCTCCGGCTTTGGCTATGTCGGAGCCTTCCAGTACGGCGCGGGGCACTCCCTCGCCACGGAAGCCGTCAGCCGGTTTGGGCTGGTGGAAGGCGACCGGGCGATGGTCTGGGGCCTGCTGTCCCAGCCGGGCCGCGGTGAGCGCACGCGCGGTGTCGTCGAAGGCTTGCAGGAAGCCGGCCTGACCGTCGATTACCTGGAAATCGATTCGGCCACCAACTCCGATCCCTCAGCGGGCATCGCCACCTTCACCGGCTACGTCTCGGCCAATCCCGATGTCAAGCTGGTCGTCACCGATCATGGCAACCTGACCGCCTCGCTCGAAACGCTGCTGTCGGCAGCGGGCAAAGGGCCGGATGACATCTTCACCGCCGGGTTCGACCTCTCTCCGGCGACGGTCCACGCCATCGAAGGCGGCTGGACGGACCTGGTCATCGACCAGCAGCAGTGGCTGCAAGGTTATCTGCCGATCCTGCAATTGTGCCTGGCGAAACGCTACAACTTCTCCGGGCTGACGATTGATACCGGCGCGGGCTTTGCGAGCAAGGACAACATCGAACTGCTGGCCCCGCTGGTCGAGCAGGGCATCCGTTAAGTTCCTTCAGCTTCAAACAGAATTGAAACAGGGGTGCAGACGATGCACCCCTCTCCACATGACAGGCACGCTGAGGATTCCCGCATGGAACAGGACCGGCTGGAACTGCGCAACATCTCCAAGACCTTTGGCGAGGTGCAGTCGCTGCGGAACATCAATTTTAGAGTGGGCATGAATGAGGTCGTCGGGCTGCTGGGCGACAACGGCGCGGGCAAATCCACGCTGATCAAGATCGTCACCGGCTACTATCAACCGGAAGAAGGCGAGATCTACTTCAACGGGCAGAAAGTCGAGCATCTGACCGTGCCCAGAGCGCGGGAGCTGGGTGTCGAAACCGTGTATCAGGAGCGCGCCCTGGCCGACCAGCAGAACCTGTGGCGCAACAT
>JAIOHO010000300.1 GCA_019912905.1 Anaerolineae bacterium | reverse complement strand
ACTGGCGATGACGGTCAGCGGCACCGGGCTTTCGCTGGTCAGCACCTCGAGTTCCTGTTGAATCACCCCTGCCAGATAATTTCGAATGCGTTGGGCCAGAGTCGCCGCCGCCTGACTGCGCAGCAGCACCAGGTACAGATCGCGGTGTTCGGCAGCGTGCTCGAAGGCGACCTGGCTGGGGCGGTGTGGGCCAGACCGCAGCCCTTCGCGCTTGAGGGGTTTGAGCCGGGCGACCAGATCATCGTAGATTTCTTCCAGATTACTCAGCAGCAGTTCTTCTTTGCCACCTTTGTAATGCAGATAGAATGTGGCGCGCCCCAGGTTGGCCCGGTCGGTGATGTCCTGTACCGTAACGGCATCGTAGCCTTTTTCGAGAATCAATTCCATCAGAGCATCGCGCAGCAGTTGGCGCGTGCGCACGACGCGCCGATCGAGCTTCACATCTTCGCTCATGAGTACCACCTTCACGATCCATTATCGCGCCGAACGAAGATTTCAGCCAACCGGGGAAAGGGGATCAGTGATCGCGCCTGCCATAGCGTGATCGAAACTGCTCGCTCGTCAGGGGTTGGCCCCGGTCCGAAATCCAGGGGGCGTAAGGGGCCTGGGTGATATTTGCCAGGAACAGAAGTGTTTCCTCATAGTTGACCCGCCAGCCTGCAAAATCCAGCCAGCATTGATCACGGCCTGCCTTCAGCGGCACACCGGCAGCAGCCAGTTCGTCATAGGCGTCGTCGAATTCCTGGCGGGTGATGCTGATCGGCGTCTGCGGGTAGTGCGGATTCGTATCGTAGCGATAAAAGAAAAAGTCGGTAATGCGGCGCAGGGCGATAAACCCGGCGCGGATGCACAACTGGGCCGAGGGATCGCGGGGAATATCGACCGTCGATGTGACCAGCGCGGCAGCATCCATGACTGTGCCTGCGGCGGTGATCCACGAGTTTTCCGGCTGAGGCGAACGGAACCAGATCAGGGGGGCCAGCGAGGTATGGCTTTCCTCCAGTTCGGTAAACCAGATTTCCCATTCCTCCCACAATTCATGCAGGTAATCGAGGCCGCGAATGCGATGGATGCGGCTGATCATCTCGATGGCGGAAGGTGGCGACCCGGCGCGCACGCTCAGCAGTTCGACGGTGGCTTCGCGGCGCGAGAAATTGCTGTACATCGTCGGCAAATACGAAATCAGCAGGGCGACCATGCCCAGGCCGAGCGTCGCTTCCGTAAATTGAAACAGCGTAATCGGCAGGTTGATAAAGGGAGTGGTGCCCAACGTCAGAAACGACGATCCGCTGATCGTCAGGGCCTGTTCCCAGCCGCGCACGCCCATGCTCCAATACATAAACATGTAGCCGAGAATAATGTACGTCACCCACACCAGTGGCAGAATGAGGACCGTGACCGGCGCGAAGTAATTCAGCACGCGGTCGCGCCCCTCGTAGGTGTCGATCTTGCGCCAGCGGATGTAAAGCTGGAAGAGACTCCACATGTTGAGGAAAACCAGGCGAGTCAGGAAGGCATTCTGCGCTCGCGGCACGACAAAGGTGCGCACCGCCGAGGCGAGAGTCACATAAACGGTGATGGCCCCCAGCGCGAAACAGCCAAGATTCACCAGCGTTTCCAGACCAGCGATCATCACCTGGAGGGGCATACGGCTCAGTAGGCTCCCTGCCGCAGCAGCACGCGCGGTAGAGTCATCACCAGAATCTGCAAATCAAGCCTGACCGACCAGTTTTCGACGTAATAAATATCGAGCAGGCACATCTCATCAAAGGGCACATCGCTGCGCCCGCTGACCTGCCACAAGCCAGTCATACCCGGAATGGCTTGCAGGCGCTGGCGGTGCCAGGGCTGGTATAGTTGGAGTTCGGCAGGCGTCGGGGGGCGTGGACCCACCAGACTCATCTCGCCGCGCAGGACATTGATCAACTGAGGCAGTTCGTCGATGCTTGTCGCGCGGATAAATGCGCCGACTCGAGTCACACGTGGGTCATTCTTGATCTTCGGGTGGCGTGGGTCTTCTCCGGTGGCCTCAATCAACTGCTCTCGGTATTTCTCCGCTTCGGGGATCATGCTGCGGAACTTAAACATATCGAACTCGCGGCCCCCTTCGCCGACGCGTCGGGCGGTGTAAAAGACGGGGCCAGGGCTGTCGATCCAGATAATGATGGCGGCGGCAATAAACAGGACCAGCAGGACGGGCAGCGCCAGGATAATCAGGCCGAGGTCGATCAAGCGCTTGATTAAGCGGTCGGTGCCCGTAATTCGCCGCTCGCCGCCGCCGATCCCCAGCAGGGGAATGCCGTCGAGATTTTCGACATGGACCTGCCGCAAATTGAGCTGGAATACATCCGGTACCGCACGAACTTCGATCCCGGTTTTGCGCGCCGTCCGCACCAGCGACAGGATGCGGTCATGATAGGACCAGGGCAGGGTGACGACCACCAGATCGACGTGATGTTTGCGGATGGTGCTGCGCAGGTTCTCCAGGTTGCCCAGGCCCTTGACGCGGCCCAGATCCACATTGCCGCGATCGGGGTTATCATCGACGTAGCCGACGACGTGATAGCCCAGGTCCTTGCGCGCCATCATCACCCGCAGCACCGCCTGCCCGGTTTCCCCCGCGCCGACGATGAGCACCCGCTGGACGCCGATGCCCTTGCTGCGCAGGTGCGCGAGGATCATGCGATGAATCACGCGCAGGGTGACGAGCAGCCCGATGGTGATCGCGGCGACATAGACCAGCATCAAACGGCTGGTGACCAGGGGTTGAAATACAAAGAACATCGCCAGCAGGATGACGGTCGCGGTGGCGACTCCGTTGCTGACGATGTACGCTTCTTCCATCAGTGAGCGCCCGCGCACCGTGCGGTACAGGCCGTTGCCGTGATAGATGAGGTACAGCATCGCGGCGTAGACCGCTGCATAGGGTAGGTAGGGCGCAAACGACGCGCTGCTGGGGTCCAGCACCGGGCGGAAGATGGTCAGATCATAGCGGGCGATGTAGGCCAGGCCGAAGGCCACGAACGACAGCAGAACGTCCGCAATCGGCAGAAACTCGCGGGGGAGCGGCGGCTTGCGCTGGGGCGGCAGTGGAAATTCATGGGTGTCCGAAGTTGGCTGCGAGGTTTTGTCCGAATCGATTTGTTCCAGGTATTGTTCTACTGCGTCTTCTATATTCAGGCGCATGCATAACTCCTGAAAATCTGGCGAACGGTTTCCTGCCAGCTGTAACGCTGGGCCTCTTTCAGCCCCTGCTGGCTGGCCTGGGCGCGCCAGTGGGCATCGCCAAAGGCCCGGTGCAGCGCACCCGTCCAGGCCTCCTCATCATAAGGCGACAGGGTCAGCCCGGCGGACCCAGCCACTTCTGGCAGAGACGACGCATCCGAGACAATCACCGGTGTGCCGCAGGCCATCGCTTCCAGAACCGGCAAGCCGAAGCCCTCGAACACCGACGGAAACACAAACACCTCGGCACTATTGTACCAGAGGGGCAGCTCTTCCGCTGGCAGATAATCGAGCCAGTGGACCTGATCCGCCAGTTGGTGCCGCTCGATGGCCGCAAAAATGTCGGCGTACAGCCAGCCTTTGCCACCCCCCAGGAACAGCGGCAGGCGTTCGGTCCGGGGCAGCCGGGCATAAGCCTCCAGAAGCGTCGTCAGGTTTTTGCGCGGCTCCAGCGTGCCGACGAACAGCCAGAAACGATCGGGCAGCTGCTTCTGCTGGCGGAAGGCGGCGACGGCCTCCGGGGACAGCAGCCTGTACTGCTCAGGATCATAACCCGGCGCAGCCACATCAATCTTGCTCATCGAAATGCCCAAGGAATCGGCCACGTCGCGGGCGGTGCTGTGCGAGATGGCGCTTACCCGGCGTGCACGGTGGCAGCTCAGCCGTGTCAGCAGGCGCAGATACAGGCGGCGCGAGGCCGACAGCACCTGCGGGTAATGGATGAAGCTCAGATCATACACGGTCACGACCAGCGGCGTATTTAACCACAGGGGGGCGACAAACGCCAGGGCATGATACAGGTCGAATTCGCCCAACTGCCAGGGCTGTACGGCCTGCTCCCACAGGATGCGACGCAGCGGTTGATCGGTATCGAAGCGGGACCGGTGCATCGTCATGCCAGGAAACTGCGTCCGGTTGGCGGCTCCGACCATAGCGGTGAAACGCCAATCAGCAGGTGCAGCGGCGGCCATGTGCGCCAGGCTGTTGGCGATGTAGCCGTGGATACCGGCGCTGCGGTAGCTGGCCTGACCTGAGAGGAGGTGTGCGTTCAGTCCGATGTGCATAGGCGGCCATTATAGCGGCTCAACCTGAAAAATACCGTGTCGAGTAT